>JAERMN010000643.1:0-2450 GCA_016844625.1 Deltaproteobacteria bacterium | reverse complement strand
AACCGAGGCCGACTTTGAAGCGTTGCTCGACTTCGTTGAGGAGACCGAGTTCGAGCGGCTGGGGGTTTTCAAATACTCCGAAGAAGAAGGCACGGCGGCCGCTCGCTTGGATGGCAAAGTTCCAGAGGAAGAAAAGGAACGGCGTTGGCAAGCAGTGATGGATTTACAGTGGCACCATCCAGCGAGTTATGATCGACGGCATTGACTTAGATTCAAGCAAGCTTTCCGGTCGAACTCAGGCCCACGCGCCAGAAGTGGACGGCCTAGTTTTTATTGAGGGACTTGAAAGTTTGCCCGGCGCAAATGCGCCTGATCCTGGAGCGATGATTGACGTCAAGATCACGACCGCATTCGATTACGACTTAGTGGGTGAGATAATCCATGGCTAAAGCAGATCCAGATAAAGAAAAAAAACAGCGTAGAGAGTTCCTCAAGCAGGCCGCCGACATGCTCGAAGAGATGAAACGGGACCTGAGCAAGGAAATGCAGAGCCGGGTCAAAGGCGAGACCGAGGGTGTCAAAGACGAAGGGCGCGACACCTACGACCTCGCCAGCGACGAACGCGACCGGGAGATCAACTTCATTCTCAACGACCGGGAACGGGAAAAGCTCCTCGCCATCGATGAAGCCCTGCAACGCATCAAGGAGAAAACCTACGGCATCTGCGAGACCTGTGAGGGCGAGATCCAGTTGGGCCGATTGAAAATTCTCCCGTTTACCCGCCTCTGCGTCAAGTGTCAGGAAGAAAACGAGAAGGAAAGCAAGCGGCTAAAAACCCTTGACGAAGAACGCGGTTACCGCCGGCTTGTGCTGACGGACTTCGAAGAGGAAGGCTCCTAGGCGGCAACAACTAGCAATAATCAATAAAAAGGGCGCGGTTTTCACCGCGCCCTTTTTTTGCACTTACCAAATAAATTGAGCGGTTATTCGCCCTTGGCCGGAACGAATTCCATTTTCGAAAGGAAATTCTTTTCGCCTTTGGTGATATATTCTACCGTCGCGGAAGACCCCAAACCGACGTCCGCCATTTTTGCCTTTGTCTCTTTGATTTCAGTCGTCTTCGTCTTGGCATTGAAATCCAATGTGACCAGCTTGCCTTCCTTGGTCACTACGATCATGTAATTCTTCTCGGTGTCCAACAAGCCGATATCGCCGGCAACTTTTTCCGCTTTGGCTTTCGCCGGTTCGGCCTTTTTCTCCTCAGCCTTCTTTTCCTCGGCCTTCTTTTCTTGCGCCATTGCCGGCATCGCAAACGACGCTGCGAACAGCGCTGCCAGGCCACCTACGATCGTCGCGTTCAGTTTCATTTTCAATTCTCCTTTTGATTCGTCTCTTTCGCGGTCATGTCAGCGCTGCATCATTCGCCCTTAGCCGGCAAAAACTCGATGCTCGAGGCGATGTTCTTCTCGCCTTCCTTGGTGTATTGAACCGTAGCCGACGACCCAAGACCGATATCGGCGACCTTAGCATTGACAAATTCTCTCTGCGTCGGTTGAAATTTCGCGTCGTAATCGACCGTTACCAACTTGCCTTCCTTGGTCACGATGATCAGGTAATTCTTTTCCGTATCGAGCAGGCCGACATCGCCCGCGATCTTTGTCGCCTTCGCCTTCTCAGCCGCTTTTTCCACCGGTGCTTTGGCTTCGGCTGTGGCCGCAGGAGCTGGCGTGGGTGCTGGTTTTGGCGCCATCTCTTCTTGCGTCGAACAGGATGCTAGCGCGAAGAGAGAAACCGCCGCTAGTGCGCTGGTAGAAAACAAATTTTTCATCTGACCTCCGTACAAAGCTAAATTTACTTAGGGTTATGAGGATACTTATCGTGAGCCTGTTGTCATCTCAATACGCTTTAGGTAGGATTTTTCTCGTTCACCTAATCGCATTGGGACAATTAATACGACTCAAGTCTTAACTCCTGACCTTCGCTTGAAATGCGCCATTTGCACGGTGATAAATTTGCTGTATTGGTACTAGCGCTACGACTAGCGACGGAACCCTAGGGAGAACAAATATGTCACCGATCAAGGCCGTTATCGCCGACGATCACGCGTTGTTTCGCGACGGACTAAGAAAGCTTCTCGCCCTGGAGAAAGATATCCTGGTTGTCGGTGAAGTCGCGAACGGCGAGGAGATTGGCAAGCTGGTCGAGCGCATGAAGCCCGATATTATGCTCTTGGACCTAAAAATGCCCAAAGGAGACGCCGTGCAAAATCTTCTCGAAATAGCCGCGCGCAGCCCGGCGACTAGAGTCATGATCTTGACGGCGTTTTCGGATGAAGAAAGCGTCTTAAATGCAGCCAAAGGCGGCGCCAAAGGCTACGTCCCCAAGGGCGTCCCCTCGGCGACACTCGTCCAGGCCATCAAAATCGTCCATAACGGCGGCATTTGGATCGACAAGGAAGTTCCCTCATGGGAGACCTTTGAAGAAATCGCGCTGGCGCAATCGCAAGCTCA
>JAERMN010000179.1 GCA_016844625.1 Deltaproteobacteria bacterium | reverse complement strand
AACCGCCGCCACACCACGCGCCAATAGCTCGGGTGCCGATCGACCGGGTGGACCAGAATCGCTTGACTGTCGGTGAGGCTGGGAGCTTGGTCTGCCATTTGTATTATCTATTCACCACGAAGGACACGAAGAGCACGAAGTTCGGAGGTTTAATTGTCCGAACCCTTCGTGTCCTTCGTGACCTTCGTGGTGAGATCATCCTTCTTTGCGTCCTTTGCGTTCTCAGCGGCCTTAAATGATCCCCGTCTTTCGTCCCAGGGCGCGATGAATCGCGCCCCTACTTTGTGTACTTTGCGCTCTTTGCGGCTAATTTCTTGCCTTTCAACTCTGATAACGGATGCGCGGGTCAAGCCAACCGTAGATGATATCGGCCAGCAAATTAAAAAACACCACGGTCACGGCGATGATCATGACGACGGTCATCGCCACTACGAAATCATTGGCCATAATCGAGGTAAACAGCAGCCGGCCCATGCCGGGATAGGCGAACACCGTTTCAACAACGGTAGAACCGCCGACGACGCGCGGCAATGTCACCGCGATAATGGTCACCACGGGGATCAAAGCATTTTTGAGCGCGTGGCGGCCGATGACGACTTGTTCGCTCAAACCTTTAGCCCGCGCCGTCGTTAAGTAATCCTGGCGCAGCACTTCGAGCATACTCGAGCGCATGAAACGCTGCACTTGGATAATCTCCGAGATTGCCAACACCGATACCGGCAAAATCATATGCTTGATGTAGTCCCACCACGCTGCCCAACTGCCGGGCGCAAGATCCGTGTTGGCGATGCCGGAGGTCGGCAACCAGCCGAGCTTGACGGAAAAGAGAATGATCAACATGAGGCCAAGCCAGAACGCCGGCACGGAGTATGAAATAAAAGTCACCGCCGTGAGAATGTAGTCGCCGATGGAATATTGGCGAACCGCAGAAAAAATTCCCAACAGAACCGCCAGAATTTTGCCGATCACCACGGCGCTCATGGTCAGCACCAAAGTGTTTTTCAGCGCCGGTAAAATGATCTCGATCACCGGCTGACCGTACTCGCGCGAATAGCCGGGATTGAGTTGGATCAACTGCCAGAGCCATTTCCAGTATTGAATGTAAACCGGATCGTCCAGGCCGTAGATCTTGCGCAGCCGTTCATAGTCTTGCGGCCGCAAGTTCGGCACATCTTCGAGCATCCGGTACAGCGGATCGCCCGGCATGAGATAAAGCAGCAGATAAATAAACGCCGAAATGACCAACAGCAGCGGTACAAGTTGAAAGGTTCGGCGGATTAGATAATGGAGCATGGCTATATTTCGTTCACGGCTCGGTTTCGAGTTTTGGGTTTCGGGTTAACTCGAAACTCGGAACACGAAACGATCGTTCAGTCGCTTACCTTTCAGATGTTCAACAGAACGGCTTCAACAAATTTACCGCGCCAGTACGCCTGCGAAAAAAATCCGAAATTCGAAGCACGAAATCCGAAACAAACCGGGTCCAAAATAAATCCCAATTCCGGAAAACCCAAAACGAGGAATCCGAATCAGCGTCGTTTGGAACATTGTGTTTTTTGGTCATTTGAATTTGTTTCGGATTTCGAATTTCGGATTTCGTGCTTCGAATTTTTTGTTCATGGCGCCTTCGCGCCCGAGGCTAACCGTTCAATCGCCTGGCTCTGTTCAAACAGTTTGAACGGCTTGAACGTTTTGAACCATTTGAACGGCTGTTTTCTCAAGTTTTGTCCCACAGATGCATATTCCAGGTGTTCATATTTTGCCCGCCGCTCTCGATGCGCGGCGTGATGCCGCTCACGCCTTTGCGAATGGCCAGCCATTCGAGACGGTAGTAGAGCGGCAAGTACGGCAAGTCGCGGGTAAATAACTTGACGAACTCCACTTGCAGGTCGGTCGCCCGGGCTTCGGGGATGATCGTGTTGAGCTCGTCCATGATCTTATCCGCCTGGGCGTTTTGCCACAGCGACACCGATTCCGATGCCCAGCGATTTTCCGCGGTGGGGGTGCCGGCGCTATGGAAACGCTCGGCCCATTCTTCGACGACGAGATTTTGTCCACCGAGCGCGGCCCCCGGCCAGCGATTTCGATATTCCTCAGAATTGAATACTCGCTGCGCCAGGTTTTTGATCTGCGCCCGCACGCCGATTTTTTTCCAGTAGTCGACGATGATCGCCTGCGCCTGTTCGTCTTCCCGGCTACCCGCTTCGGTGCGGAACTCGAACTCCATGCGCTCGCCCTTGGCATTCGCCAACACGCCGTCGGAACCCATGGTGAATCCCGCTTCGCTCAAAAGCTGTTTCGCCTTGTCGACGTTATATTCGTATTTCATCGCCGCTTGATCGGCGCGCTGGTACGCTGTGCGAAACGGCGACAGCGGAAAATGAATGATCGGCGCCACACCGCGAAAGATGTTATTGACCATGCTATTGCGGTCGATGGCGTGGAGCAGGGCGCGCTTGACGCGCACGTCTTTGAAGAGCGGGTTGGTGCCGCTCAGATTTAGCCAGCGAAACGTAATCGGCCGGATGCTCACCGTGCCCAGCCCTTTGGCCTCCCACTGCTCTTTCAAGACCAGCGCGCCGTCGAAAGACAGCGTATCGCGGAGCGCCAAGTCCACCTCGCCGGCGAGCATCGCCGAGAGCGCCGTGTTGCTGTCTTCGACAACTTTGAATGTCAGCCGATCGATCTTCGGTTTGCCGAGAGCGTAATGAGGATTGGCTTCGACCTCAATCTGCGCGCCGCCGCCCCAGTCGAGCAAACGGTAAGGCCCGGCGCCGATAAATTTTTGATTCCAGTAGGCGTCGCGCACTAGCGCTTTAATATCGCCCGCTTGAAAAGCATCTTGGAGAATATGGCGCGGCCAGGCGCGCAGTTGCTGCTTCTGAATCGCGTGAGCCTCGGTGTAGAGCGCCCTCCAGTGAATCGCGATGGTGCGGTCGTCGGGCGTTTCGATCTTTTCGATCATATCCGGCACCAGCCGGTCACGCAGCGGAAACTCCGGATGACGGTGCACCTCCCAGCCGAACTTGAAATCGTGCGACGTATGCGGTTTGCCGTCGGACCACTTGAGCCCCGAGCGCAAACGATAGACCGTCACCATGGTTTTCTTTTGCCGGTCGATCGTCCACGTGCCCTTCTTGACCGACGGCAATTCCGCGGCGAGCAATGGAAAGCGCTCCAAGGTGACGGGATTTTGTCCCGCCAGACCGGCGTCGACGACGCCGGTAAGCTCGGTATCCGACCGGCCATGATTGGCAAAACCGGCCGTGCGCCGGCCGCCCATGACAACCAGCCGCTTCTGCCCTGTTTGCGCGGCATAGACCGATTTGACCCGAGTCGAAAGTCCGAGGCTGATAGCCGCCAGAGTAGATTTCGCAATGAACTGGCGCCTAGTCAGCGGTTTCGTCTTGCGAGTTGCCATGATTCTTCTCCGTTATGTTTGCGCATACGTGACCACGTTGAATACCGTTTTCACCACGAAGGACACGAAGAGCACGAAGTTTAGGAATTTTGAACTCCGAGCCCTTCGTGTCCTTCGTGGTAAATAATTCCGTTCGATTTTTGCGTTCTTTGCGGCCAAATCCCGAATCCGACTCCTTTCCTGTCTAATCCGAGACTGGCAAAACGATGCACGCGTGCGCTGCGAATTGCAAGAAAACTTTGTCTGCATCGCAGAGATCGCTGGTCGGCGCCAGCTTGGTGTGAACAAGCTGTGCGCCGACGCGAATCTGACAATCGATGAAGTCGCCGAGGAACACGCTCTTCTCGACTTGTCCTTGCAAGACGTTGGTGCCGTTCGATGGCTGCTCTGCTGAGACCATGATGCTTTCCGGCCGCACCGCCACGAGTGCGCCGCTGCCACTCGGCATCACCCCAGACATAGTGCAATGGAAATCGCCCTGAGCCGTCTGCACCACACCCATGCCATGGGATGAACCCGGCAACACTTTACCTTCGAAAAAGTTTACCTGGCCGATAAACTGGGCGACGAACCTGGCCTTGGGCTTGAGATAAAGTTCCCTCGGGCTCGCCTCCTGGAGTATTTGCCCGCCGAACATCACAGCGACGCGGTCCGACATCGCCAACGCTTCGGCCTGATCGTGGGTCACGTAAAGCGCCGTGATGGCCAAACGCCGCAACAACTCTTTGATCTCGATTCTCAACTCTTCGCGCAGCTTGGCATCGAGATTACTGAGCGGCTCATCCAACAAGAGCACCTGCGGCTTGGACACCAGAGCGCGCGCCAAGGCGACGCGTTGTTGCTGCCCGCCGCTCAAATTCGGCGCCGGGCGCGGCGCGAGGTCGGCCATCTGCACCAGCGACAGCGCTTCCATCACCAACCGCTCGCGCTCCGGCTTGGGCACCTTTTGTTGCTTCAGCGGAAAAGCGACATTGTTAAAAACCGTCATGTGCGGCCAGATCGCGTAGGACTGAAAAACCATGCCGATCGGCCTCTCGTTGGGCGGCAGAAAAACGCTCGAGGATGAGACCACTTGGCCGCCGATCGTGATCTCACCGGCATCGGGCCGCTCCAAACCGGCGATGCAGCGCAGCGTCGTGCTCTTGCCGCAGCCGCTCGGTCCGAGCAGCGTGTAAAATTGGCCGGGTTGAACTTCAAAACTTAAATCATGGATCGCGTCGACTTTGCCGTCCATGGTGCGAAAGGTTTTGGCCAACCCCCTGACTGTAACTTTCATCGGCTCGGTTACCTTTCCTGGGCGCTCACGCTGACGATAAAGCGGCGCATGATGAGCGTCATCGGAATCAGAACGACAATCAGCATGACACCCAATGCCGACGCCATCGAGACCATGCCGCGATCCCAAAACTCCCAGAGGGCAACCGCGAACACCTGATTGTTCCTGCTCGACAGCATCAGTGGAATGGAAAAGCCGCGCAGCACATGCACCGCGACCCAAATCCAGCCCGCGGCGAAGGCCGGAAAAATCAGCGGCAGAGTAATCGCCAGCAGCGTCCGCGTCGGCGTCGCGCCGCAAACGTAGGCCGCTTGCTCCAACTCCTTGTGCACTTGGATGATCGAACTATTCATCAGACGGGTCGCAAAGGCGATGTAGCTGACAATGAAACCCATGGCGAGAATCCAGATGGTGCCGTAGATGCTTAAATATTTTAGCGGCGGGCTGAGATAAGCCATCATCAAGGCGAGCGCGATGACGATGCCAGGAACGGCGTGGGGAAAAAACGTCACCGCATCGAGAGCCCCTCTGCCGCGCAGCTCCGTGCGCACGATTATCCATGAGACAAAGAACGCCAGCAGCATCGTGGCAGTGGCGGAAAGCACCATGAGCAACAGAGTATTCCAAACGATCGAGCCGATCCTCGGCATCGAAAGAATTTGCACGTAGTTGCTGAGCGTAACTAAACTGAGCGCTTCCTCCGACGGCACGCGGTAACTGGGCAAGAAAGACGCCCACAGAAGAACCAAAAACGGCGCGCCGACCGTAACGAGAAAGTACAGCACGAACATGCCCAGCGCCGGATAGCGCCATTTACCGATCGAGACGACGCGCGGGCGAAAGCCTTTGCCGGTAATGGTCGAGTAGCGCTCGGAATGGCGCACGATGCGCCGATAGCCGGCGAGCAAGACGAGCATCATAACCATGTAGATCACGCCAAACACCGCGCCCAGGCCGTAATCCAGCGGCGCCTGCAAGCGGGTGGTGAAATAAATCAACGTGCTCAGAACGAAAATGCCGCCGGGAAGGCCGATGGCGAGCGGCCCTTCGAAGGATTCCATGCTGGAGATAAATGAGTAGATCGCCGCGCTAAGAATTGCCGGCATCAACGCCGGCAAGGTCACCTGGAAGAACGCGCGCCGGCCATTGGCCTTGGCGACGCGCGCCGCTTCTTCCATCGTCGGGTCCATCATGCGAAAGGCGCCGACGACCATGAGGAAGACCGTCGTCACGCCACGCAGGCCGTCGAGAAAAATCAGTCCGCCGATGGAATAAATATTTAACGGCCCCTCGGTGAATTGAATACCGAATAGATCGAAAGCGCTCCTGAGCATCATGTTCATGACGCCGGTCTTAGGCGCGAGCAGCAGCGCCCAACCGAGAGCGAATAGCACGCCGGGTATCGCCATCGGAATCAAGATTAACGACCATGCGAGATTGCGCAGCGGCATATCCGTCCGCTCGATCAGCCAGGCAAACATCACCGCGATGCCGAGCGTGAGCAGCGTGCCAATCGCTGAAATGACCACCGTCGTGCCGAGCGCCTGGTAGAACAGCGGCATCGAATAGGCGGTCAAATAATTTTGCAGCGTCCAGCCTTCCGGGATCGCCGGATGGCCGGCCTGAAAACTGCTGAGCAGCAAACGCGCCAGTGGAATAATGATTAGGAAAAGTAAGAAGCCGGTTAAGGCATAAGGAATGAAGTTGCCTCTGAAGCGGCTGAGGACCTGCAAGCTGGGACGTGGGATGGCGATAGTTCTCATTAGCTAACCCTGGTTACATTTTTCACCACGAAGGACACGAAGAAAATCTCAAGATCATTCACCACAAAGAGCACAAAGGTCACATAGGGCGCGAAGCGCGCCAGGAAAAAAACCCTTTGTACTACTATAGTTGACAATTTGCGCGGCTTGCGCAAATTTTCCGGGAGTCAAATACCCTCGGACTCGGATATTCCTCCCGCTAAGACGCAAAGCACGCCAAGTTC
>JAERMN010000178.1 GCA_016844625.1 Deltaproteobacteria bacterium | reverse complement strand
GACCGGTTACACCTACGACAACATGGATCGGCTGCAGATTAGAACCGATCCGTTGCTCAAGAATGAGAGTTACGTTTACGACGCGGCGGGAAATTTGACGCTCTTCAGAGACCGAAAGCTTCAGGCGTCGACGTATGTGTACGATGGACTCAACCGGCGCACGACGGCGACCTACGCGGACAGCTCCAACACAAGCTACACTTTCGACAAGGCGAATCGATTGACGTCGATCACAGATTCAATCGCCGGACAAATCATCCGCGGGTACGACGGGCTGGACCGTCTCACCTCGGAGCAGACGCCGCAGGGAACCGTAGGTTACACCTACGACTCGGCGAGTCGGCGCGCGACAATGACTGTCCCCGGACAGTCAACGGTGGTCTATTCCTACGACAACGGCAATCGCTTGACGCAGATCACGCAGGGCTCATCGATAGTTCAGTTCGGTTACGACAACGCCAACCGCAGAACGTCGCTTACCCTGCCGAATAATATTCTGGTAGAATACGGCTACGACGCGGCTTCGAGAGTAACAGGCATCACATACAAGCAGAACGGAACGACAGTGATAGGCGATCTGACTTACGAATACGACAAAGCCGGCAACCGCACAAAGACCGGCGGCAATGATGCGGGAAACCGTCAGCTCACCTTCGGCGACAAGACGCTCGCTTACGACGACAACGGAAATCTCCAATCCATCACCGACTCCAACGGCACGACGCTTTACAGTTGGAACGCGAGAAACCAGTTGGTCGGCATCAGCGGGCCGAGTCTGAACGCGAGCTTTGTTTACGACGGTCAAGGAAGACGTGAGAAGAAGACAATTAACGGGGGTTTGACAGAGTTTCTTTATGACGGGATCAATCCCGTTCAGGAGTCATCGGGCGCCGCCGTTTTGGCGGACATTCTTCCGGGACTAGGGATCGACGAGTTCTTGACTCGGACGGATTTGATTGCTGGTACAACGAGTCACCTTCTCCGAGACGCTCTGGGATCGGTCCTAGCACTTGCAGATAATGCTGCAACGGTTCAAACAGAGTACACGTATGAACCGTTTGGAAAATCCACAATGGTGGGGACCTCAAGTAGCAATCCCTTTCAGTATACCGGTCGCGAATACGACGGTGCCGGCTTATACTACTACCGCGCGAGGTATTACGATCCTTCACTACAGCGATTTTCTAAAGAAGATCCGATCTTGCAAGCAGGCGATCCCGCAGTTCCTTTCTTGGTGCCAGTATTGCTTCAAAACCCACCGGCGCTTCATCCGTATGCTTATGCATGGAATTCACCGATACGTATGAAAGATCCGCTTGGCTTTTCGGCGGAAGATGAATGTGTACGGCAAGCCTGGAATGATATGTGGTATCGCTGCATCATCCCGATAGTCATGGCCGCAGATCCGGCATTACTTGCAGTGGTGCTTGGATGCTCAACATTGGGTCCGGGTGCTCCAGCTTGCATTCTTGGATACGGAGCCCTTGTCGAGTTACCTGTTTTGGTAGGAGTCGCACTTTGTTATTCTGAGTATATCAAGAAAGTAGCGCTTTGTCGGTGCCGCCGCTAATTAGCTGGGATAAACAATGTTAAATTCTAAAAGATCTCGTTTCATACTCGGCGCGATTTCGAGTATTTTTCTGAGTGCGTTTATTGTTTATTGCGTGCAGAACGGATACGTCCATGCCATTGGTGGCGCCAAAATTTTGTTAAGTCTAACAGGAGTTATGTTTCTGGCTATAAGCATGGCGGGCGCTGTGATGGTTCACCGTGGTCGTATTCGACTAGCCGAGCAAAACCGACCGGTTGTTTACGTTGCTTTTTTCTTGCTCGGTATAGGGGGTTTGACAGGGCTTTGGGCGGGATTGCCTCTAGACCGCCTACCGACCGAATGGTCGGCGGTTGGAATATACTTTGCGGCGATTAACTTAGTTCTCATGTTTATAGCAATTCCGCTATGTGCCTATTTCGTTTGGCGCCGACAGCGGCGATAATCAGCAGGGGGTCATGATTGGGGTCAATTCTTTATTTATGACATTCTGTCCTCTTTTAAAATGAAGCCCAATGCCAACCTGCTCAGGGCCGTGCCGAAGATTGAAGCCCAATTGTCAAAAATAAAGATTTGACCCCAACGTCCCGCCACTATTGATAGCGCAGCAACCGAAACCCGCGAAGGGGCACGCCAAACCGATTATCCTGCCGATGGATCGCCGAATGATCGATTGTTTGCATGAGCTCTGAGCAGCAGGCATTATCCGGCAGTGCCGCATTAAGTCCGATCCACGCGACGAACAGCTAGTGCTTGCGAACGTAGGGATCTTCGTCGGCGTATTCGATCAGCGTGCCGCCTTGCTTGACGTCGATGTAGACCCCGTCCTCGCTCCGCTTATCGGCGATCTTGAAACCGATGGGGTGAATGCGGCTGCCATAGCGCAACGCTAAATGGCGTGCTGGCTCGGCGCCGGTGTTGAAGTGCTGATGAAACCAGCCGCCGCCGGGGCAGTAGACACTGCCTGCCTTCCATTTGATCTCGACAACATCTTCCGCATGCCCAGCTTCAAACGGATGCGTGCCCGACTCCTTGGACCAAAGGAGAACATAGCCCGAGGATTGCAAGCCGAGCAGGATCGCGCCGGCGCCGTGGTAGTGCGCCTTGTGATAGCGCGCCGCCGGCCACTGGGCTAAGTGGCCGATCAAACTATTCCCCGAAATCTCAAACTGAGTGATGCTCACGCCGGCGCCTTTGACTTCACGCTTGTCGACGTCGGCGGTCTGGATGTCGGTGATAAAATTGGTCTCCCAAATATGCTGCATGCCCGACTCGTAGCGTTTGAGCCCTTGATTAAAATAACCGTCGGCAGCGCAGTAGCGGTCGGAAAAATTATACGGGCAGTTAAAGACAAATTCTTCGTTGTGCACGATGTCCATCACCAATGGCGCGTTGGTGACGGTCAAATATATCACCGGCGTGCGTCCGCCATTGAGCAAGCGATGGTTGGTATTGAGCGGCGGGGCGAAGAGACTCCACGGACCCCACTCAAACATCTGCTTGGCACCGCCATCTTGCCAAACCTCGGTGGCGCCTTGGCCCTCAAGAATGACGATGACTTCCTCGTAAAAATGTTTCTCTGGCTTCAAGGCGCCGCCGGCAGGAATCTCGCCGACGACCATGCCAGTGACGCCTTCCATGCCGTAGAGATTGATGAACGCCGCATTACCGCCGGTGCGCGCCCACGGCGCGGTGGCGATATTACGCACGTCCTCGACGCCGAAACCGCCGACTACCGGAATCGCCTCCTTAGCCATCCATTTGAAATAAGTGGTCTTACGAAACGCTGCCATCAGCGCTTCGACGCGTTGGTCGATTGACATAAAAATTACTCCCGTTTGCCGAATTATTTCCTCGAAGCGATACCTATCACAAGGAAAATAAACTCGTAAACATTTTGCTCGATCAATTTTACGAACTTTGCTTTAGCTCTAACGCGAAAACATGTTAAACTCCGAGCTATGAATTCTTCCAGCGCGCTCTCGACGCTGATGCTCGCTCTGGTTCTTTCCGCATGCAGCTATCCGATGACGATGCTCTCGGAGGAGGGCGGCAAGTTCGCCGGGCGCTATCGGTTCGGCCGTGAAGACGCGGGGGTGATGCAAATCCACGGGCCGGAAGACGAAGTGCTGGTTGGACGATTTATCCGGGTTGATCGCACGGTGTTTGCCGAAGGTTATGAAAAGACTTTTGGCCGCGGCACGATCGAAACGGACGGCGCGGATCTCTCGCGCTACGGCAGTGCGTTTGGCGGACTGCTGGGCTCTTCGTCAGTCTCCCATGAAACCGCTTACGCCGACGCCGTCACCGGTTTCGCCGGCCAGCCGGCGAAAGCCGTAAGCGGGCCGCTATTTTATTGGATGGCATCCCTGCAAGGAGACCGGCGCTCCGTTTTAGGCTGCTACCTCATCGGTTCGTCTTACACGGGCAATGGTTTTGGCCGCTGCAAAAGCCAAAGCGGTAAAGAATACCGAGTCGACTTCTAAATTCTGGCTCGTCCGGGTTTATTCTATGTTAACCCCGCCTCTTGAGGCGGGCACAATATTATGGGGTTTCCAAAGGGGGCGAGCATCCCCTTTGGTCGCCTGCGGGGTTAATACCCCGCAGGCGAAATGCCCCGTTTATTGTGAAGAAGTTTTACCACGACGGACCCAGAGCGGCGAAGCCGCAACCGAAATGAGCAAAGTAGGATTAACCACGAAGGCATGGTTCGACGGGGCTCACCACAGGCTCCAGGCACGAAGGTTTCCGCAGGGTGTGCTTCGCGCACCGGTCAGCCTCGGATTGTCTTGCGCCAAGGCGCAAAGCACGCCAAGTTCGGCAGGGAAAGAAATATAATCTTACGAACGATCTTCACCATTTTTCTCCAACCTTTGCGGTCTTGGCGTCCCTTCGACTAAGCTCAGGACATGCTTGGCGCGAGATATTCCGACTTTGAGTTGTGGCTGTGCCGCGCTGGGATATTGGTGGCGAACATAACAAACCAAACGTGACACGACAGCCCACGGAAGCCAGAAGAAGCTAAATGCTTATCCTTAGTCACTCGCCTCGCCTCATCCGTAAAACGTGAAGCTATGAGCAGCAAATTGAAATTCGGTCTCTTGCTGCCGCATTTCGGCGAGCATGCATCTGTGGAGAAATGTC
This sequence comes from Deltaproteobacteria bacterium, assembly GCA_016844625.1. GTDB lineage: Bacteria > Desulfobacterota > Binatia > UBA9968 > UBA9968 > DP-20. The sequence continues at coordinate 4,299 of JAERMN010000178.1, read as the reverse complement.
TTGCAGGCGCACGGCGCGCTGAAGCCTACGGCTTCGATAGCGTTTGGGCGCGGGATCATCTCGTCTTTAAACCACATCCTGGGGAAGGCAGCGATAACTCGCATATCGAAAGCCTCCTGTTGTTGTCGGCAGTGGCGGCGCTCACCGAACGAATTTATCTCGGCACGGCCATGACGATCTGTCATCGCCATCCGATTCATCTCGCGCAAGCGTTCGCCGGTCTGAGCGCGATTTCAAACGGACGTGTGATTATGGGTCTAGGTTTGGGCGGTTTCCCTCATGAGTTCGCCGCGGCGGGCCGGCCGAGCGGCCTTCAAGATCGCGCCAATCTGGCACGCTTGAATATCGAGATTTGCCGCCGACTCTGGGCTGGCGAAAACCTGTCACACCAAACCGACTATTTTGAATTCGCCAACGTCGCCCTCAAACCAACGCCCACCGAGCATATTCCCATCTACGTCGGCGGCAGCACGCCGGCTTCTTGCCGACGGGCGGTCGAGTTGGGTGACGGCTGGATGCCGGCGCGGATTAACTTTGCGACGTTTGGCGCGCGCATCGAATATCTTCATAAACTTTGCCAACAAGCCGGCAAACCGATGGTGAGGACGGCGGTCATGCCGTTTACGACTGTCGGAAAGGATCAGCAGTCAGCGCTCCAGGGCATCGACGTGACGGGCTTGATCCATGAAGCGCACAATTTTTCGACCTGGGTGAGGCCGGCGTCAGGTAAGTTTTCAACGCCAGAGGATATTGCCGGCGTGATCCTCGCCGGCTCACCGGCGGAGATTGTCCGCCAGTCGCGAACTTACGAAGAGAGCGGCGCCGATCACATCGTCTATGATCTGCGGCTGCGCTTCCGCGATTGGTACGAGCAGATCGACCTGTTGGGGAACGACGTGCTGCCGGCGCTGAGAAGAGAGTAAGTAGTAAAGAGTGAGGAGTAAGGAGTAAGGGGACGGGTCTCCTAACTCCCGACTATTCACTCCTTACTTTTTACCCCTTACGCTTTGTTCCCACCGCACAGTGAAAGGGTTCGGCGATGAAGAACGTTTCGTCGGTTTGTGCTTTTCGCACCGCGTCCTGCCACTGGAAAAGTTCGTCGCCATTGAGTAACGCCAAAATACGGTCGTGCAAATATTGCAGCCGCTCGCCATTCTTGTGAGGCGCCCATTGGGGCGTCATCGTTACGTCTGCCAAGCCCGCTCGATTAAACCGCCGGTAAAGACTGGCGTCGGCGCAGCCGCCGTCGTTGACGTTGCCGCCGAACAAACCGGCAGCGTCGACTTTCTGTTTCAGCGCGGCGCTCAATGGCAAATTTACCCAACGCGGCAGATCGGTGGAACGAACCACGGCGCCGATTTTGCCGCCGGGCTTGGTGACGCGGACAAACTCAGCGAGCATGCGATCGGCATCGCCTTCTTCCATTACGGTGCACGAAATCGTTGCGTCGAACTGGTCGTTGCGGAAGGGCAGCTGCTCAGCGTCTCCGGTTTGGAACTCGATGAAGCGGTCGAGTTTGTCGCGCCGCGCCAGTGCCGCCGCTTCACGCAGCAAATATTGGTTCACATCCACGCCAACGATTTTATTTCTTCCCTGTGTGCGCATTGCCAGCCGGCGCACGATTGCGCCGGGACCGCAGCCGACTTCGAGCACGGATTGTCCCGGCGTTAAGTTGAGCTCGTTAATGAGCTGATCGATCACGCGCATGTAACTCGACTGCGCCCGCGTTTCCAGGTGCGCCACCATGCCGACATGAGCGCCGCCGAGCGTAATCGTGCAGCAATGCCGACTCAGTTGTTCGATCAACGGTTCCCATTGCGATGGCGACAAAGCCAGCGGCAGCAAAATCAATGGCGCGCCGGCGCCGCGAATGCGGTAGGTGATCTCGGCGATTTCACCGTTAGGTTCGGCGATCGCTGGAGACGCTTCCGCTCCTAGCTGCGAAATGAACTCGATGATCGCCGTGCCGATCTCGTCGCGCCGGTGCAAGATTGGATCGGCCCACGGCGGACTGAAGTAGTCGCGCAAGACAAGCGCACGCGCCCCCGGCAACTTTGCCAATTCACGCTCGGTTTCTTTCCCTGGCCGGCCGCGGTCGCCGCTAACGCAGAGCAGCGGCAGTGAACGGCTTTGCAGCACGTGGACGTTGATGCCCATGGGACAGATCAACGTCAGCGAAGCAATCAGCTCGGCATGAGTGGCGGCGAGACCTTCCCAGTCGCGCGGCATGCAGGCGGCGAAATGAGCGCGCTCGAGGCCGAGATGTTTGAGTAGCTCAATGATTCTTACCGGCAGTGTGGCATGCGCTTCCGTCATGGCCGTTGGTTTCTCCTCAAGCGGGACTGCACTGCTTATAGCGGCAAATGACATCGGTTTAAAGCTAAGGGGGGCGATCATTTTTCAATTGGCCTGGAGTAGGTTATAGAATACGCAACAGTAAATTGAACGACTCTCCGCTCCAAGGCTAGGGGTTTTGAATTTGTCGACTCGAAGTCGACTTCTCTTTCCGTCATTCCGGCGGAAGCCGGAATCCAGAGGGGGGCGGGTCGCGCGCCGCCGCTACAATGACTAACCTGGATGCCCGCCTTCGCGCGCATGACGGACTTTACTTCGGCTGAAGACGAGGTGTTTCCACAATCCCCGAGAGAAACATTGAGGAACGATCGAATGGCAACGGAGCAACTGAACATCGGCTTCATCAGCCCAGGGCCGGCGACCTGGCCGCACTACGATAGCTTTAGGGCATTGATTCCTGAGTTCGTGAAGTTCGATTTTCAAGGGTTGGGGCTATACGGGAAATCGCTTTACGAGATCACTGGGAGGAAGACGGAAATTGTTTCGCGTATTGGTGAATTGGCGCTTGCCAAACGGTGGCACGCGGTCATCGTCATTGGCGCGCCCACCGAAGTGATGAATCCAGGTCTATGCGCCGATCTTAAAGCGGCCCTCACTATTCCAGTGACCACGGCGCTGAGCGCGTCGGTAGCGGCATTGAAAACATATCAGGCGAAGCGGCTGCTCCTGTTGACTCCGTTTGAGAGCCGCTTGAATCGAATGATCGAAGATTATCTGCGTGCCGGCGGGTTCGAAGTAGTCGCGCCTCGGTCCTTTGCTGATATTGGTCAGGCCGGCCAACTGGGTCCCGAAGCAGTTTACGATCTGACGACGGAAGCTTTCAAAGAATGCGGTAACGTCGATGCCATCTATTTTCAAGGCGCCGTGCTCGACCCGCTCAAGGTGTTGGAAAAAATTGAAAGCGATCTTAAGACGATAGCGATCGCCAGCAACCCGGCGATGCTTTGGGATATTCTTTCTCAATTAGGTCGGCGCTCGGTGATCTCGGGTTATGGCAGACTGCTTGCTGACTGGCCTGCGATTTAGCCGGGGGAGGTAAGAAATGAATTTGATCACACAGCTTCAGCAGGCGAGGACTGAGCAGTTCGTCGCCCTAATACTCGACAACGAAGTGACCGTCGGCGAGTTCGTCACCGAGCCGCCGCTGCCCTGGACTCGCATCGTCCAGCAGAACGGAATTTTTCAGGTTGCCGAAGGATATCCCCACCTCCTGACGGTGGCGCAGGGTAGATATGAGATGAAAAACTGGGACGAGGTGTCCTTGTCGGGAATCATGCGCACCTTGGCGCAATTTGGCGATGCGGTGGATTACGTCGTGATCGGCAACAACGCCGGTCAAGGCTTGCCGGTGGCGCAAGCCGTGCCGCAAACCCTACGGGCGGTTCAATCGGCAATCATCTACGCGTCGAGTTTGCCAGAACAAACAGCCTACCAGCAGTTGGGCTATCGATCTTTCTATCGGCGCCGCGAAACCGCGGCGCTTTTGCTCACGCTTGCGAAAGCGGCGGGGCGGCCATTGGCGCTCTATTTCATCAACTCGATCCAGCATAACGACCTCAATTATCACGATCCATGAGCATGAGAGATCGCACCACGAACGACCCAGCGCAGCACAGCCGCAAGCAAAAAATAAGATCGGATGATGTAACCACAAAGGGCACAAAATTCACATAGAATAAGGAGAATCGGTTTCGGAAAGTTAGCCGATCCTCTTTGGTTGCGGCTCTGCCGCGCCAGGCGCTTCGTGGCGAGAAAGTCTTTTTTCGTTTGGCGGTGATCCATCACAACTCTAATGCGCGGCTTGTCTTTTCCCAATCCTTGCCGTATTCATAGTGAAGAAGTAGTCGATCGAGACGGTATTGGAAGAAACCATCCGCCAAATCGCCATCTGGGCGATCCCTGTTCTAGTCGCTGTAGTATTTCACGAAGTCGCGCACGGCTGGG
>JAERMN010000177.1 GCA_016844625.1 Deltaproteobacteria bacterium | reverse complement strand
ATACGCCGATCGGCCTTGCCGACCAAAGTCGCTTTATCCTGGTCGGTTAAAAATTTCTCCCAAACTCGCTCAGCCATGCAGCACCTCCGATTTGATTTGAATCGATTGGAAACTTAGCACCGCGTTGCTTGAATCGTCAATATAGCCTGAAGAACGCCCAACGTTGCAGATCACCCGCTGTGGCCAGAACGCGTTTTCCCAATCTCATTCCGACCGGCAACTTGGCCACGGTCGGGTGGAACGGCTTTGTTAGCCCCGCCTCGCCTTCGCTCCTGTATCCGAACAATCTGGGCAACGGCCCGCAGCGTATCGTTGACCGCCTCACGATTGGGAAATAGGCGTGCTACGTCAGGGTCGAGTACCACCACATTGCTGCCTTCGGCATACCGACGCGCATACTTGCCCCGTACACCTCCAGCAAAGTCATAATGATCGCGCATCTCGTTGTTTTTACGTGTCGCCTTCTTCATATTTTCTCCGTTCATGAGCGTCTGCCCGCCTCGCACTGATAATACGGCTCGTTTCTCCTTCATCTGTATGTACCACGACGAGCAGCCGTCGGCGAGTGGAGAGTCCCACGGTCACACATCGTTCCTCATCCTCAGAGTGATCGGGATCAGGAATGGTGATCGAAAGTGTGTCAGCAAAAACTGTGGAAGCCTCGGTAAAATCGATCCCGTGCTTGTGCAAATTGCGACGGGCCTTCCGCGGATCCCATTCAAACCTGATCGACATTGAGACGATTAAGACAGGACAACCGCACATTGGTCAAGAGGTTAACGTTGGAGGCAAACAATCGCTCCCCGCCAAAGAGTGGATTTCAGAGGAGGCTTCAAATGGTTGCCGTTACAGTTTCGAAAGCGCTATAGTTCAGCGCAGGAGGGGTTATGCAGAAACTTACTCCCATTGATCTGGCCGGGGTCGTCGAAGACGTCAAAGCCGAGGGGAAAACACGCCGCGTGCTCTGGCAGGATTCGGAATCCATCGCATTCTTGAGCAGCGGGCGCAGAGAGCGCTGGGATTTTCACATCGATCCGGCGGACGAAGTGACGTTGCAACTCACCGGCGTGCAGAATCTCGTCTACCTCACGCCCGAGGGCAAGCAAGAAACCGCCGTGATCAAGGCCGGCCAAATGCTCCTGTGTCCCGCCGGCGTGCCGCACTCGCCGCGGCTTGAAGCGAACTCATGGTTCATCGTCTTCGAACGAAAACGTAAATCCGGTGAGATCGATTACTTTAAATGGTTCTGTAACAAGTGCGGCGACAAAGTCTACGAAACTTCCGCCCAAGTCGGCGACTACCGCGCCGATCCGGTGGGGCAGGTTTATCAGAAATTTTCCAGCGACGAGAAACTGCGCACCTGCAAAAACTGCGGCACGGTAGTGCCGGCACCGCCGAAATAATGAATTGACCACAAAGCGCACAAAGGTCACAAAGGGGCGCGACTCATCGCGCCGGAGAAAAGCGTCGGATCGATGGCCGCATAGAACGCAAAAGTCGCAAAAGTCGGGTTCGGAACTTTAACCGCGAAATACAATAAATACACGAAAATGGTTTCGGAACCTTATCTCTTTTTCGTGTGGTTCGTGTTTTTCGTGGTTAATCTTCATCCGATCCCGCACCGCATGCCTAACCGATGACTGACTACGTTAAACAGCTCACGCGACTAGCCAAAGCTTACGCCACCGCCGAAGGCGAGGTGATCGCCGCGTTTTTTAACAAACCGCGCAAGTCCTCCGAACACCTCCGTTGGCTGCGTGCCCAGGCGTTTAAGGAATACTCGGCGATCAAGCCGATCTTCACGGCGCTGGCGAAGCTCTACCCGGCGATCGATCGCGGTATCGACCGACATGACTATGAAGAGTTGACCGAAAAACTCGCCGACGAAACCAAGCACGCCCGGCTGGTGATGGATTTGTTGCAGGAGATCAGCGGCAAGAAGGTTACGTTTAAAGATTTGCTCTGGCTGCCGCAAGACAAGAAACTCGCGAAAATCCGCGCGCGCTACTCGCCAAGCTACGCGACGCTTTTACATGGCTCGGGAAATATCAGCGCAAAAGAAATTCGCCGGCAAGACGAGAGTCTCGAACGCGCCGCCATAACGCTCACCGAAGGCGGCGGCGGCGCGCTCTATCAAGTTTGTAGCAAGCTCGAAAAGTCTGGCAGTGAAGGCAGGATCGCCAAAGTGTTTCACGAAATCCTGCTCGACGAAGTCGGCCACAAAGACAGCGGCGGCCGCGCGCTGGCGCCACTGGTGCAGACCCAAGCCGCGTTCGAGCGTGCGGCGAAAATCATCCGTGAAGTCTCCGGCCAGCGTTTGCGCATGCGCAATGAACAGTTCGGTTTTCCGCTCAATCGAAATGAGCTGATCGCGCTGGACCGGCGCGCGCAACAGGCGGTTGGCACTGCGAAATAACAAAATGGTCCAAACGAGTGATCCGATGATGACGCTGGGTCGCGTGGAAACGTTCTAATAACAGCGGCAGAATATCCCCTGAGCCGCCCTTTTTCACAGGCGGATATTCGCCAATACACTATCTTTTCCCTCTTTGAAAAAGAGCGGTCAGAGGCGATTTTGGACGCGCATGCCGCAATGAAACTTTTGCTCGGCACCCTTCTCAGTTTCTTTCTCGGCGCAAACTCCTTCGCCATGGAACTGCCGCCGCTGCAAGCCGGCATCAACGATTTCGCCGGCATGTTCCCGCCGGCGAGCGCGGACGATCTCAAAGAACGGCTGCACCGTTTCAACACTGAAACGGCGAATGGCGTCGCGCTTCTCACGGTCAAAAGTCTCGATGGTGAGAATATCGAGAGCTTAGGCAATAAAGCTTTCAAAGCGCTACCGCTCAGCGACGCCGAACTTCGGCGCTCCGTCCTGCTCGTCGTCGCGCGCAAAGAGCGTGTCGTCGGCTTACAAACCGGTGCCGACTTGAAGCATCTGTTTCCCGAACCGACGGCGACCCACAAGCTGCAATCCCAGGTCGCGCTCTACTGGGACGGCTTGCGGCCCGACTTGGGCATTCACGGCGCGGTGCACTATCTCTTTGGCGTGATTCGCGGCGACGTTCGCGTCGGCAGTCAAACCGAAACGGAAAAATTACAAGACACCTCCTTGCGCGGCGGCGAGGCCGGCGCGATCTTCGCGGTTTGTTTGAGTCCGTTCCTGGCATTTTTCGTCGGCGGGCTCTGGGGAATTTACGCCACTCACTACGGCGTGCAGCGCACGACGCGCTTGTTAATGGGCGCGATCTTCGGCGGCGCCACGGCCAAGCTCGTTGCGATGCTGATGTCCCTCCTCGGCAGTTACAGCGACAACCTCTGGTACTTCATCATGGCGTTGGCGATTCCGCTCGGCGTGTTCGGCAGCTTGACGGAATTCTGGATGTCCGGCGACTGGAGCGGCATCCCGCGCGATAAAGAGCGCCGGCGCAAGCCGGAAGACAACATAGGGATTTAGTAGTGCTGAGAAATGAGTGCTGAGTACTGAGGGTCGAGGATAGAATTGGCCGATACCGCGCGTCCGTTCGCTGATTTGATTCCATTTCGATGCGCTATTGCGACGCGGCGCGATTTTTTGCGGCTGGCGCTGGGCGCGGCTGCATATACGTTAACTGGAGGTTCGGCTTTGGCTGATGCGGTAATTAAGAAACCGATTCCGAAGACCGGCGAGTTATTGCCGGTCATCGGTCTCGGCACTTGGCGAACTTTCGACGTCGGCGCGGCCAAAACGGCGCGCGCGCCGCTCGGCCAAGTGCTGAGCGATTTCGTTGGGCTCGGCGGCAGCGTCATCGACTCCTCGCCGATGTACGGCAAATCGGAAAGCGTCGCCGGCGATCTCGCCGTGGAGTTAGGCGTCCACAAGCAACTATTTCTCGCCACCAAGGTTTGGACCAGCGGCCGCGACGCCGGCGTGGGCCAGATGGAGGAGTCGTTCAAACGCTTGCGCACCGAGCGCATGGATCTGATGCAAGTGCACAATCTCGTCGACTACCGAGTTCATCTGAGCACGCTCCGGCGCTGGAAAGAGGAAGGCAAGGTCCGTTACATCGGTGTCACCCATTACACCGCCAGCGCCCACGACGAACTGGCGCGCGTGCTCGCCAGCGAAGAGCTCGACTTCGTTCAGTTAAACTATTCGCTCGGCGAACGCGATGCCGAAAAACGGCTCTTGCCCCTCGCCGCCGAACGGCGCATCGCCGTGCTAGTCAATCGGCCGCTTGGCGCCGGCGGATTATTTACCAAAGTGCGCGGCCAGCCGCTGCCGGCGCCGGCGAGCGAAATCGGTTGCGCCAGTTGGGCGCAACTTTTCTTGAAGTTCGTGATTTCGCATCCGGCGGTCACTTGCGCAATCCCGGCAACCAGCAAAGCCGCTCATCTGATCGATAACATGCAGGCCGGATTCGGATCGTTACCCACAGCCGCCATGCGCAAACAAATGGCCGATTATTTCGCCGCGCTCTGAGAGCAAGACGATCGAGAGGCGAGACTTCTCGTGTTCGTGCTCGTGGTTTGTGTTCGCGAATCAGGTTCGTACTTGACGACAAACACGAACCGCGAGCACGATACGGCTAATTGACACCCTCCAGTGCCAATGATAGCGAGAAACCTTAATCATCAGAAACAACTAGGAAGAAAATCCATGGCCAAACTGCGTCATCTCGCGCTGCTCACTCATCAGCCCGATAAGCTTGCGGACTTCTACGAACCGAACAAGAGACATAGAGACAAATTTTCACCGATGGGCGGGGCGGTCTCAATCTCAATTCTCGACTCTCTCTCCATGAACGAAGCCACTGCGCGGCCGGGGTATTGACCCCGGCGCCTAATGAACTACCCCGCAAATCGGGGGTCCAGTCCGAGATTCGCCTGGATTCCCGCTAAAAGCATGCGGGAATGACGGACTTCGTAAAGGAAGTAAATTCTACGCAGCAAGCTGCGGAGAATTAACCCGCAGCGATTAAAATATCGCAAAGGGGAGGCTCGCCCCCTTTGGAAACCCCATTTAATGGTTCCACGCTGAAATCAGCGTGGTCATCAACAAATTCTTTTCCATAATCGGAGGTTGTCGTGCAAGTCATCGATTGTGACGCCCATGTCGAAGAAAGCGTTAAGACCTGGTCATACCTTGACCCGGAATTCTACCCGCTACGGCCGATTCCCGTGGTTTTTCCCGAGGACACTTGCTTCGCCACGCATAACGCCGCCTGGGTGATCGACTACAAACTCCGCTTCTTCGCGTCCAATCCGACCCTGATGAAACGAGCACAGGGCAAAGGCACGCCGATTCCAGTCCAAGAGATGCACGATGTCGCTGAGCGCCTGGCGTGCATGGATGAGTTAGGCATCGACAAGCAAGGTCTTTCCGTCGATCTGGCTCGGCTGCTTGGCCGAAAACGTCGAACTCGAAGCCGCCTTGGCGCGCAGCTACAACCAATTCATGGCGACCCAGTGCGGCGAGTCCGGCGGGCGCATTTTCTACGTCGCGATCGTACCGTGGCGCCGCCCCGATCTCGCCGTGCAAGAAATACGCCGCGTCAAAACGCTCGGCTCTGTGGCAGGAATCTTCGCGCGCGGATTGGAATGGGACCGGCCGCTGACTCATCCCGACCACTGGCCAATTTATCAAGCAGCCGAGCAGCAGGATTTGCCGATCACCGTGCACGTCGGCAACGGCTCCAGCCCGACCATCAGCCGTATGCTCGAAGGCGTGCCACGGCCGTTCTTTAATGAATTTCCCCAGATCCATCCGCTCGGCACCGGCATCGTCAGCGGCCCCTACGTTCTCTACGCATTCACGCAAATCTTGAGCTCGCGATTGTTGGATGACTTTCCCAAACTCCGCGTTGGCTTTCTCGAAGCAGGCATTGAATGGACCACCCGTCTGGTCAAAGCCCTGGGCAGTAAGAATCGCGCCAAAATCGACCGCTGGCTCGCCGAACGGGTCTTCGTTTCCTGCGCCCTCGACGACGACTTACCCTACGTCGCGAGCAAGCTGGGCGAAGACTTCATCGTCACCGCGACAGATTTCCCCCACGGCGATGCCTTCCGCCAAGACCAACTGGCGCAGGGCCTAAAGAAGCGGGGTGATTTAAGCGATTCTACCATCGAAAAAGTACTGACTCAGAATCCCCAGCGGCTCTATCATATTTGATCGACTTCTCGCCGGGGAGGAATTTCGGCAAGAACCTGCCCGTGACGGCCTAAAAACCGATTATTTGCCGAAAATATCGGCAATTATTCTGAAAATTATTGAAGCGCGACCCGTCTCGTGGTAACGTCTCAGATTAATGAAACGTATATTTGCCAAAGCCGTAGTCAATTCCTTGGTTCAATGGTTTAACGCCGATTATCATGCTGCCGTCCCTGTTGATAAAGGCGGTGCGGTCGATCGCGTCAATTGGGTGCGCTCCATCCCATTCATTATCCTGCACCTCGGTTGTCTGGGCGTATTCCTGGTGGGCTGGAGCTGGACCGCGGTGCTGACCGCGCTGGCGCTTTACTTCGTGCGCATGTTCGCGATCACCGGAATTTACCATCGCTATTTTTCACACCGCACTTTCAAGACTTCACGGCCAGCGCAATTCATATTCGCCCTTATAGGCGCATCGGCAACCCAACGGGGACCGCTCTGGTGGGCCGCCAACCACAGAGAGCATCATCGTAATTCCGACACTCCCGCCGATCCACACTCGCCGATACATTACGGTTTCTTTCGCTCCCACGCCGGCTGGTTCATGTGCAACCGCTTCTACGCCACGCAGTATAATCGCATTCAAGACTTTGCCCGCTTTCCCGAATTGGTCTGGCTCAATCGTTACGACAAGGCGGTGCCATTGAGTTTGGCTTTCCTGATTTATCTTTGCGGCGTTGGACTCGAATATGCGGCGCCATCGCTCCAAGTCACCGGCCTTCAGCTTCTCGTCTGGGGTTATGTCATCAGCACCACGGTATTGTTTCACGCCACCGCGACCATCAATTCGCTCTCGCATATCTTCGGTAGCAAGCGCTACGATACCGGGGATGAAAGCCGCAACAATTTCTGGCTGGCGCTGATCACCATGGGTGAAGGCTGGCATAATAACCATCATCAGCATATGGGCTGCACGCGCCAAGGTTTCTACTGGTGGGAAATCGATGTTACGTATTACATCCTGAAGACGCTTTCGCTGTTCGGCATCATTTGGGATCTCAAGCCAGTGCCGGCAATAGCCTACGACCGCGAGGAACATCTGCCGGTGAAGAAGTTCGCCTCGGCAGCGTAACCCTCCCTCGTCACGACATTTACCGTCATACCGTTCTCCCATTTCAAACGTCTTCGAGCAGATTAACGGCCAATTTCTCTCTTCGTCTCAAGCTCGCCCATTCGCTCTGATCGCGCAGCGGGCAAAATCTGGCCGCTGGATGAGCTTGCCTTTGCGCCGACTGGCCGATACGATCCGGGCTTGTCTAAGGTCAAGTTATGGCGGCAATCTCCAAATTTCTTTCCCAAGTGACACTCTTTCAGGACCTCGATGCTGAAGCAGTATCGAAGCTGGCGCCGTTCTTGACGAACAAGAATTTCAGCGCCGGGAGCGTGATTTTCCGCGAGCTGGAAGATTCCGACGCGCTTTATATCGTCGAACAAGGTTCGGTGGTTGTCAGTAAACATGTCCGCGACGACGTCGACATCGTGCTGACGCGCTTTCATTCAGGCAACTTTTTCGGTGAGATGGGTCTGTTCGACACCGCGCCGAGATCGGCGACCGCCAACGTCGAAGTCGATTCGCTCTTATGGCGCCTCGATCGAGCGGATTTTCACCACATCTTTTCGCACCACCCGGATATCGCCGCGAAGATCTGCTACCGGCTCGTTAACATATTCATCGAACGTCTGCGCGCCACCAACGAACAAACCCGCGATGCCATCCGTTGGGGCCTGGAAGCCACCGGCTACTCACCCTCTGGAACGCACGCGCTCTTTGGCCGCAAATCCACCTGATCCATTCCATGGTCGAACCGGCGAAGCTTGAGCTACTCACCCGAAATCCCGGCGAGCCGGGATTTCAAATCCAGCAACTGCAAAGCAGCCAAGCCCATCGGCAATTTCGCCCGCAGCGGCTGCCCAACGACGCCTGGGAAGTCACGCCGCAACCGCAGAGCCCGGATGGCACGCGGACCTACATTTTGAAGAATCTGCGGCACGAGCGTTATCTGTTGCTCAGCGCCAGAGAGTATTTCCTGTGGGAGTTCTTCGACGGCAGCCACTCGCTCGAAGAGATCGCTAGATCGTTTCACTTCGAGTTTGGCGCTTTCGATTACACGGCGATCCGTCGACTGCTGGCGAAAATGTACCAGGCAGGACTGCTGATCGAACCCGCTCAACTGGCGCTACAGCAAAACCGCGCAGCAAGAAAAGAAAATCTGTGGGCGCTCTGTCTGAGTTCCATCTCGAAATACTGGCGACGCTTAACGTTTAAGGTTCCCAACGCCGACCGGTTCTGTTCGACGATTTACCGCTACGGCGGCTTCTTATTGTTTCACCCGATCACGCTCGCGCTATCGATCGCGCTCGCAATTATTGCGGCCATCGCCGCGATTAGCTTGAGTGCACAGGCAAAACAGTTCACCCAGATGCTTTCTCGCAACCCTTGGCAGAGCACGTTCATCATGTTGGGCTCGCTGTTAGCGGTATCCATGCTGCATGTGCTGATTCATGCCCTGGCGTGTAAAGCCTACAACCGTAGAGTGCGCGAGCTTGGCTTCTTCCTGCTGCAAGGCGTCTTGCCGACCTTCTATGCGGACGTGACCGACATCTTCATGTCGACGCGCCGCGCCCGCGTGGTCGTCGACTTTGCCGGACCGATGGTCGAAGTGGTGCTCGGCAGCGCTGCATTTTTCGCCGCGTATCAGTCGGCGCCGGGAGTCGGTCAGGCGATCTGGTTCGGCATCGGCGTGCTGCTCTGGGAAGGCGCGCTGATCAATCTATATCCGTTTAATTTCCTGGAAATGGACGGCTACAACATCGTCGCCGATCTCTTGGCAATGCCGACGCTGCGCCAGCAAGCGTTGACGCTCGCTCCGAGCCTGCCGCGCCGTCTCTTGAGAATGAGAAGCCTCCAGCGTAGCGAATGGATTCAGATCGGTTACTTGTTTCTGTGCTTCGTGTCAGTGCTTGTCTACGTGATTGCCCACCTCGATGCCTTACGTGCACTACTGCCTGGCTGGAACTGAAATATTCTAAGTTGACCCCGCCCCTTGAGGCGAGAACAATTAATGGAGTTTCCAAAGGGGGCGAGCATCCCCCTTTGCGATATTTTAATTGCCGGCGGGGTTAAATCCCCGCCCACGAAGTGGCTTCGTTTAATTGACGTCGAGTCCGTATTTCTTGAACGCGCCGCTGTCCTGCGCCATCCAGAGCGGCGCCGTGGCCACCGATCCGGCGGCGCTGAAGCCTAAATTGACACGTTCCAGCGCCGGTGATTTGGCGGCCTGCACGAAAGCGATTGGAAGAGGAAGCGAAGTCCCAAGCAACATCCAAGCGAGCCAGCTGACGGCCGCAATCCAGTTCCGAATGAATATACTTCCGCCCAGCCAACCCTCCTGGTGTTCCCAAAAGCCCAAGATTCCGATTTCCTGACGGACATGAACACGAGCACGAGTAACGATCACGAAACTCATCCCTGCCGCCGCCCCAACTCGCGCAGCCCGCGCTCCCAACGGTCCATGTCTTTCTCCAATTGCTGAATCGATAGGCCTTTCTCCGGATACCAACGCTTAAAACCGTACTCTTTGGTCGGATTGCCGTAGTCGTACGCTTCAAGAATCTTCTGGCCGTCGGGACTGAAAAGAAAATCGACGAACAACACCGCTGCATGCGGATGCGGCGCTTGAATCGACAGTCCCGCGCTGCCCGCGCTCGCCGGCACGATATCCATCGGCACCCAGACAACCGGCGCCTTTTTCTCCGCCGCCACTAGCGCATGATTGCGAAAGATCGTCGGCGACGCCTCGACTTCGCCGGAAATAATCATATCGTTGAGTGCCTGCCCGGAGACCGAGTGCATGGTGATCTCCTGCCCGCGCAGTCGTTTGAGATACTCGTCCCCCTTGGTTAGGAGCATGCTACCCACCGTGCGCGACCCCGTGTCGGTGGTGACGAAGGACATCCGCCCCTTAAGCGCCGGTTTTAGCAAGTCGTCGTAATCCCGCGGCACCGCGCTCGCCGGCAGTTTGTTCTTGTTGTAAGCGAATCCCATGTAGGACTCCCGCACCGTGGCGTAGTAGACGGCGCCCTTGCCAGCTTCTGCGCGCGCGTCGGGGATTAGTTTATTCACAAACTGATTCGAAAACGGCTGCAGAAATTTAAGCGCCTGCATCAACATCAGCAACGTCGGCGAACTTTCCGCCACGTCCATGATAAATCGCTTCGCCTGCGCCTCGGCGAGAAACTTCGAGATCAGATCCCTGCTCGCGCCGCGATAAGCTTCGACTGGCACGCCGTACTTCGCTTGAAACGCTTGTGCTAATTCTTTGTACGAGCCGCCGGCCAGCGCCGTATACCAAACCACCTTGCCTTCTTTTTTCGCGCCAGCCGCAAGCATCTGCTCGCGGTCCGCGCCGTTGTACAGCGCGAGATCGGCGATCGTCGCGGGTTGACCGGCCTGCGCCGCCGACATGAGCGGCTGCGACAAGAACAAACAAATGATAACGGTAACGAGATGCCTCACCGTATCCTCCCAATCCGTGTCATGTGTTGCAGCATACGGTTCATTCACTGAAGCCAAGCGTATTCCTTTTCCGGTTTCGAAGCCGCGGGATTTTCGCAGTCAAATTTCCACTGCGCCGGATTGTCGAGGAGGTATTGACGGATGCGATGCAAAGAATCCTCGCTACGAATGACGTGTTCGAAGTAATTGCGCTGCCACAATCGATTGTTGAAACGAATCCAACCCTGTTCCTTCACCCCTACTGTGTATCGCTGGGTCGCGAGCGTTTTGAATCTGTCTAGGACATCAGGCAACGAGAGCGCAACATCGTGATTCGCGGATCGGGGATTTGTAGGGGCAACCCCCTGTGGTTGCCCTCCGGATTCGGGGCCAGCACAGAGGGTTGCCCCCTACACGACTCAATTTTCCTAGGCGATCACGTCCCCGCAAACGCCGCGGCCTCCGGGTGAAAAAACGTCCGGTAATCGATCCGCGTCGGCGACAGTCCCTGCTCGTGTCCGTACTGGGTCATCGCTTCGAGAACTTTTACGTTCTCCTTCACATTGTACGGCCAGTAGTTGTCGCCCATCAGCTCGCGCTGCTCGGCGACTGCCGCGGCCATCCACGAATAGACGATGATCTGCGGATCGGGACCCATCAGACGGTCGAAAGCAACGTCGCGCGATTGGCGGAACGCTTTCAGCAGCGCCACCGGCGCTTTGGGATGCTTGTCGACGAACGCTTGCTTGAGCGTCACGATGTGGCTGGTCGGGAAAATCCCGGTTTTGCGATAATACTCTTGCTCCTCTTTGCGAAAATCTCGAAACAGCCGGCGCGTGCGCGGATCGCGCGCGGTGATCGACGGCAGCACGTTGGGACCGATGACCGCGTCGATCTTGCCATCGAGCAGCAGATTGTCGAGCAGTGTGTCGGGATCGCCTTGGGCGTCGATCTTTTCGATGTCGATGCCCGCGGCGACGCCTTCCCTCTTAGCGCGCGGCGAGCACCAGTTAATCTTTTTCAGATCGACGCCGTAATAATGTTGCAGCGCACCGCGCGCCCACACGCCGGCGGTGTTGTCCCACTGCATGATGCCAACCCGCCGCTGTTCTAAATCTTTTGCGGTCTCAATGCCCGCCTTGCTGTTGACGTAAATGTAGGCGAGCCTAAACTTGCGATTGGGAAACGCCGGGATGGAGATGTGCGCCTCGCCTTTGGCATAAGCGCGCACCCGCGCGGCAAAGCCGCAGTCCCAGGCGTCGCACTCCGCTTCAGTCGGCACGAACTCCCAGTCGAACCCCTCGATCTTCACCGTGCCGTCGGTGATCGGAATGTTAGTATCGATGGTCGGTTCACGAAAATAAAAA
>JAERMN010000176.1 GCA_016844625.1 Deltaproteobacteria bacterium | reverse complement strand
TAAAAACGGAACTGCGGGTCGGGAAAAAACAACTGCGTCGAGAACAGCAGAAAAATAACCCCCGCTTCGAAAAGCGAAAAGGACAGATTGGCAAGAATGGCCACGGCGAACAGCGACTGTGCCGCGGTCAAAAACATCTCTTCGATCTGCCGTTGATCCATTTCCATCGGTCCCAGGCGTCCCGCCGAGACCATGAAAACCACCGGCAGCATGCCGATCAGCAACGTCCATTGATTGACCTTGGACGACAGCAAAGCCCCCATGGCCGTGCCGGGTTGCGCTTTCAGCGCGAACAAGATCGCGACAATGAACTCCGGAGACTCAGAGGCCAATGGCGCTAGCCACTGAACCAGGATGAATTCCTCGATGCCGAATGTACGGCCGGTAGCCAAGAGTCCTTCGGCAAAAGGCTCCGCGGCGATAAAAATCGTCAAGCCGGAATACATGAAGAACAGCACGGTGAACAGCCGGCGCGCCCCTTCACCCCAGCCTTCTATCATCGCCGGCGGCCCTTCGAGCTCAGTCAGGAATGACGAAAGAATAGATGGTCGCCAAACCCAAATAGCGAATTTCACTTATGTGGCTGGACTCGAGCTGGATCTTCTTATTGCCGGTTTTTAAAAAATAGGTGAGCACAACCGACGCCCAGCCGACACCGATCAACAAGCGGTTGGCGCCGGTCATGTTGGCCATCGCAAAGGATGTATATTTAGGATCCTTGCCGGCTTGCCAAGCGAAATACATGTCGACGGCGTACTCGGGAAGAACCGCGATCAACGCGAGGAGCGCGATCGCCAAAGCTTGGGGAATATCTTTCTGCGCCAGTTCGGCGGCCCACGAGAGCATAAACGCCGCGCCAAAAATCGCCACACCGGAGCTGAGCGCCATCCAATGCGGCGGCGGATGTCCACCTGACAAGTGGATAACGATCCACTGTAGACAAAGTAACACCGATGAACCGATCCAAAGCCAATTCCCCATCTGTTCCTCCGCGCACGATCACATGATCACCGATAACTTCCGTCCCTATTTTCATAGCTGGTTGTGGAAGTCAATGCTGCGAGGTGGAAAGCGAGGTAGATTACCCGCCGTGACGAACTTACTCGAGTCCATGGCTGAAACGCTGCGACAGATCGCCGATCCGCCTCACAGCTATCTGCCAAGCGCCGAAGTGGTTGGGTATCTTGCCATGAGCCCGCTCGCGATTTTCCCCTGCGCACTGGCACCGTCGAACGATGGTAGTATGAAGCAATCGATGCATCCACGGCGCGCATACTCGGCCGCCACCACCGCGACGAGCGGACGGTAATGGCGCTCAAGCTTATCCTCGCTAAGTCCCGTTTGGTCGCCTTTCTCCCCCCCGTCTGTTCGCTCCCGCCAGGATCGCTGAGTCCCTGCCCCAGCCCGAAGCGATTCAGCAAGCTACACCTTCAACCCGAATGCCGCAGTTGAAAATGACGTGAAGAGCGAGGCGCAAGCCTTGCGTCGCGACGGCAAAGCAGTTCTACCTCTAAGCGGCCCGCGACCATGAGTGCCATCCGTGGATTCATCACGCGCTAGGCGACGGCTGGCTGAGAAGTAAAAACGACTTTGAAACATTACCGTTGGCTGCCTTCGCGACTCCAGGCTCCCGCCTCGCTCAACCGAGGTTTTGAATTCAACTGCGGAATTCGGGTTCAACGTAGCGGCTGTTAAAAAATTGCCGAGTTCGAAGTTGTGGCTCAATGCCAGCGACACGGAAGCTTTGCCCAAAGTCGAGAGACGTAAGTACCGGCAGCGATTACCGGAAAAAAACCGGGGACAGCGATGAGTTTCTGAATGGTTGGAGAAGATTTGGTGGAGCCGATGGGGGTCGAACCCACGGCCTCTAGAGTGCGATTCTAGCGCTCTCCCAACTGAGCTACGGCCCCACTTATTGGATGGTGGACTTCAAATATGCGAGCACTTTATCTCTTAGATCGGCTCTTTTCAACGCATAGGCCACGGTGGCGCGGACAAATCCGAACTTGTCGCCGATATCGTAGCGCTCGCCGGTGAACGCACAGCCAAACATTTTTCTCTGCTGCGCCAGCTGCGCCAACCCGTCGGTCAATTGAATCTCGCCACCTCGGCCCGGTGGCTGTTTGCGCAAAATTTCGAAAATCTCAGGACGAAGAACGTAGCGGCCGATGATCGCCATGCGCGACGGCGCTTCGCTCGATACCGGCTTCTCCACGGTCGTTTCGATCCGGAAAATGCGCGGTTCAATCTCCTGCCCCTTGATCACACCGTACTGATGCACCTCTTCAAGGGGTACCTGCATCAACGCGATGACGGATTCCTCCTCGCGGTTATAAATATCGACCAACTGTTTGATGCACGGTACCTCGCTGTCGACCAAATCGTCGGCCAACATGACGGCGAAAGGTTCATCGCCGACGAGATCGCGCGCGCACAAAACCGCATGACCCAAGCCGAGCGGCACCTTTTGCCGCACCGAAACGACCTCGATCATCTCGGCGATCCGCCGTAATGTCTTGACCATCTCGTGGTTACCGCGGTTGCTCAGGATCTGTTCGAGCTCCGGCGCTTCGTCGAAGTGATCTTCGATGCTGTCCTTGCCCCGGCCGGTGACGAAAATGATTTCTTCGATGCCAGCGTCCACCGCCTCTTGCACCACGTACTGAATCGAAGGAATATCGACGATCGGCAAAAGTTCCTTCGGTACGGTTTTGGTCGCGGGGAGAAATCGAGTTCCCAACCCGGCGACCGGAATCACGGCTTTTTTTACTTTCATACGGATTGATTAAACTGGCTAGACGACTCGTTTGGCTTTGCGCTCAGCGAGCTCTTGGTTGGACTTACATTCAATGCATAGCGTCGTCACCGGCCGGGCCTTGAGACGTTCGATGCCGATCTCCTCGCCACACTCCTCGCACAGGCCATACTCACCAACGTCGAGGCGCTGCAAAGCTTCCTGAATTTTGAAAATCAATTTGCGCTCGCGGTCGCGGATGAGCAGGATCGAATTGCGGTTGGACTCCATCGTCGCCCGATCGGACGGGTCGGGAAAACTTTCGTCGTCATCCATGGTTTCGACGGTCTTACCCGCTTCCGAGCGAAGCTCGTCGATCCGTTGGTTGAGGAGACTGCGAAATTGTTCGACGTCTTTTTTCTTCACGATTGGCCTGCCGCCGCGCTGGCTAGCGAATATGGCGATATTATAGGGCAACGCGGCAAAACATCAATCGCCTGGGCGGCGCCGCATTATCAAAAGATCTCTCGACGGTACGACAGTCGCTCAATCGCTCGAATGGCGTGGGTGGGCGAGCACGTAGATCTCTGTAGCTTTTGGTAACATCGAACGGTTTAAGGTCAATTGCGATTGCGAAAGCAACTTAATCGGATAATGTTCCCGGGCAAAAGCGGCGAACAGTTCCGCCTGGCGCGCCATATCGTAATGCATCGGTATGACGATCGGCGGTTTGACCTGGTCGACGACTTTGATGATGTCTTGGAAGCCCAAGTTCGTCATCGCGTCGATCGGCATCATCATGATATCGACCCGCTGCAGAACTTTTACCTGCTCGTCGGTCAGCAAGTGGCCGATGTTGCCAAGATGGGCGATGCATAGGCTTCCCATCTCGTAGACGAATATCGAGTTGGCGATGGCGCCCCAGCCGGCGCTGCGCTGGCTCGGGATGTTGACGATCGTGATGTCTTTGACCGTGGTTCGGATCGGCTGCCAGGTTTGTTTGAACGTGATACCGCGCAGGATCATCGGGTTGCCGGTGACCGCGCCGGTATTATTGTGCGTGAAGTGATCGTTGCTCACGGTGACGGCGTCGGCTTGAATACCCGGCGTGACATTGAAATTGGGGTCGGCGACTACTTTGGTCTGGCTGCCGGAATGAATCAAAAAGCTTGAGTGGCCATACCATTGAATGAAATAAGAACCGAAAGCCGGGCTCTTGCCGTTGCCGCCGCGCGCCTGAACCAGCTGACGTCCCTTGTGGAACAGCTGCACCAGTGATGGATTGCAAAATGCCTCGGCGATGCCGCGTAGCGGCAGAAGTAAAAAGCCCCCGATCATCACGGTGAAATGTCGCCGTTTCATTTTTTCTCCTCCTTAATGCAGAGCGCGGTAAAGCTCGACACCACGGTATCAGGCCAACTCCAAGCGTCTTTGGGCAAGTCGGCTTTGATACAGGTCTCTTCGAGAAACTTCCGCATGTCCCATTCATACTCGACGGCCACCTGTGGCAGGAAGACTGCGCGCTTGCGGCCATGAGCGACGTGCAGCCCATGGCGTCCCACCGCCAACGACAGCGGCTCAGTTGTCTTGTCCAGTTGCGATAGTACGGAAATATCGATGTGAATCCGCTCGAGCTCATCCGCACGAATCGGCTTCACGCGCGGATCGCGTGTCGCCGCCGCCTCGGTCATTTCCACCACGGTGTCACGCAAGCTATTGGACGGCGTGCAGATGCCGATACAACCGCGCAGCTCATCCTGCTTGAACAAAGTCACAAAGGCGCCGTAGCTGGAGTCTTCTAAGTATGGATCGTTGTCAGAAAAAACCTGGCTGGATTGCCGGCGCACGACACACTCAAGCGTTTGCCGGGCAATTTCGATCAGCCGTTTTTGCGATTCAAGCGGAAGATGAACATCGACCATGATACGGGCCCAATCGGCTTGGAGCTTAGCGCCGCCATCGGGCGATTACAAGAATGAAATCAAGCGGAGCAGTGCTTGCAGACACCGTAAAAAGCGAGCTGGTGTGAGGTCACTTTGAATCCTTCGTGGGGAAGCTTGGCCGGCTTGATCTCTCTTTGTCGATCGACCATCACGTCGAATACGCGATCGCAGCTCTCGCAGATGAAGTGCTGGTGGCGTTCCACCAACGGATCGAAATGCTGCGCCCGGCCGAGCATCAACACTTGCAGCTTGTCATCGCTAACCAGTTTCTGCAGATTGCGATAGACAGTGCCGAGACTGATATGGGATAACTTTTTCCGCACCCGATCGTAGATCTGATCGGCGGTGGGATGAGAGGAGTCGTCCTTGACGGCGCGCCAGATCAATTCAAGCTGCTTGGTGTTTCTGGATTGACCGCGCGAATTTGCCATGGCTAATCCGTTAGGTCTGCCGCCAGCGATCTTTGCTGATCCGCGGTTAACACCGCGCTGGCGTGATAATTGGCGTGATCGATCGCCAACTCGGCGCGCGCGCCGGCGATAAATTCCTTTTGCGCCGCGGCGGTGAATGGGAAACGCGCATACTGCACCGCGCTAATCTTGTCTTCCTTGCTGCGCCCCTCTTCGAATTGGCCGCGAACCGAATGGCCGCCGACTTTCAAGGAAACCGCTTCGTCTATACCCAAGAATTTTAACAGATCGTCGCGCAAGTGGGTCTGATCTTCGATCTCCAAAAACATCGTCGCGCTGAGTTCGTTAGCATCGGGAATGAGCTCATTATAAACCGCGATCTCCTCGCGGATCTTGTCCAAGTCAGTGGTCCGCTCGGCGCGCAGCATCTCTTGAATCTGAAAGATCACCGTATCGCGGTTCTCGAACACCAGTGAGACTTTATCGCCCACTGCCACGCGCCGCGATTTTTTCTTTTCAATGATCTCTTGGCGAAACTCCTGGCGCACTTGTTCGTAGGCCGAAAAGCCCAAGATATCGTCGAGGACAATTTTTTTCATGGATCGTCGCGAAAAGAGCAGCGGCGGATGGCGTGAGACCGCTCACTCCATCCGCCGCCTTTGGTTAGCTCAGCGTTTCATTAGCTGCCGAGGGTGTCGAGACCCTTGGTGAATCTTCCGGCGTGGGACTTCTCCGCCTTCGCCAGAGTTTCAAACCATTCGGCCAATTCGGGCAGACCTTCATCACGCGCGGTTTTGGCGAAACCCGGATACATCTCCGTGTACTCGTAGGTTTCTCCTTCGACGGCCGACTTCAAATTTTTCGCCGTCGTGCCGATCGGCACGCCCGTGCACGGATCGCCGACTTCTTTAAGAAAATCGAGATGGCCGAACGCATGGCCGGTCTCCGCTTCCGACGTATCGCGGAACAAGCCGCCCACATCCGGATAACCTTCGATGTCGGCCACCCGTGCGAAGTAGAGATAACGCCGATTGGCCTGAGATTCGCCCGCGAAGGCGCCCTTCAGGTTGTCATGACTCTTTGTGCCCGCCAAACTTTTTGCCATAAAGCTTCCTCCTTTTAATTAGTAATGGTTACTAATATGCAACAGCATCGACTGAGTCAAGAAACCGGTGCTTTTTTTTCGCTGCGGGGACAAGCAATGGAATTGGGAAGACTGAGGCTCAGTCTCTTATCTCTCGACTTTTCTAGTCAACCGCGCGCCCTCCCGTTGAAGCTCCTCACCCTCCTCCATCCGTTCCCCAAGACGCGCTATTAAAGTCATCTGTGCACCATCACGCTCGACGCGCGCCCCAATATTTTGAATCTAAATTAGCCGCACTGCCTTACAACCCGATTACGCGGACGGGATCCTATTTCAATTTATCGGGGAATTGCACGTAGGGCTGTGGCGGCACCTTTCCAGGCGTCACGAAAGCTGGCGCCGGCTTGCCGGCAGCGCCGAGCGAGTTTATGAACTTGTAAATTGAGCGCACATCAGCCTCGGACATCGAATTCAGCGAGTAATACGGCATGGGCGGACGTCGCCGTATCTCCCTTGCCAGCTGGACCCATTGAGCTTCATTGATCTCCTGGAAATAAAGCCGCAGGTTGGCCGGATAAGTCGTGCCCCACGGTCCACGCCAACCCATTACGCCACCGGTGAGCCACTCCTTTTGAGGCGCCTTGCCACCGGTCGCCAGGAAACCCGGCGTATGGCAATCGTGACAACCCGAGATCGCGACGAGATATCGACCGCGCTCGATCTCGTTCTCGTTAGCGGTTTTGGTGCTTGGTCTTGCCGGCGCATCTCCTGCGATCGCAACCGCAGACAAAGCGGCCCACGAAAGGGCCGCAACAACCCGAAAAATAGTCCTTGCTCGCATATATTCCTCCGCTATTATCTATTGGTGATCTTTAAGATTGATATCAGAGTTGCGCCGATTCAGGCAAACCAATTGTTGCCCTAGCACAATAACGGACGAGAGCGATAGTGAAACGATTCGTCGACATTTTATTGTGTGGCGTCATCCCATCGCCAAATTCAAGAGGAACTAAAGCGTCATTAAACGAAGCCACTTCGCGGGCGGGGATTTAACCCCGCC
>JAERMN010000175.1 GCA_016844625.1 Deltaproteobacteria bacterium | reverse complement strand
AGCTCGATGCAATCCGCGCCGCTCCGTTCGAGCTCGCGCATGATCTTCAGCGTCGTCGCCAAATCCGGATCACCCGCGGTGATGAAAGGAATCAGCGCCGCTTCGTTGCGTTTTTTTAGTTCAGCAAATTTTTGTTGAATACGGCTCATGTTTCAATTCGCAAAGACCGTGCAAGAGTTCAAGGTTCAAGAGTTCAAAGGTATCGGAGTGTTTCCGGGCCGGCCTTGAACTTTGGAACGCCTGAACCTTTGAACGAATATTACAGTTTCACGCCCAAATAGTCGCCCACGGTCATCATGTCCTTGTCGCCGCGCCCGGAGAGATTGACGATGATGACCTGGCGCCTCGACAAGCGCGGCGCCAAGCGCCGCACGACGGCAATCGCATGAGCGCTCTCCAGCGCGGCAATGATCCCTTCCACTTCGGCGAGAAATTGAATTGCGTCGATGGCATCTTGATCTGTGGCGGAGTCGAACTGCACCCGGCCGCAATCGCGCAGATAACTCAACTCCGGGCCAACGCCGGGATAATCCAGACCCGCCGCCACCGAATGGGTCTCGGTAATCTGCCCCTTGTCGTCTTGCAAAACATAGCTCTTGCTGCCGTGCAGCACGCCCACAGCGCCACGCTGGATCGTCGCCGAGTGCTTGTCGGTGCCGAGCCCGAGGCCGCCGGCTTCGACGCCGAGCATTTGCACCTTTTGATCGCGCACAAAAGGAAAAAATAATCCCATGGAATTGCTGCCGCCGCCGACGCAGGCGACCAGATAATCGGGCAGCTTGCCTTCTTTTTTGAGGATCTGGCGGCGCGCTTCCCGGCCGATCACCGACTGAAAATCGCGCACCATCATCGGATAGGGATGCGGCCCGGCCACCGAGCCGATCAGATAATAAGTCGTGCGCACGTGAGTCACCCAATCGCGCAGCGCCTCGTTCATGGCGTCTTTCAAAGTCTGGCTGCCCGATGTGATGACGCGCACCTTGGCGCCCAGAAGCTTCATGCGAAAAACATTGAGCGACTGGCGCTGGACGTCTTCCTTGCCCATGAAGATTTCGCACTCCAGGCCGAAGCGCGCCGCCACCGTCGCCGTCGCCACGCCATGTTGGCCGGCGCCGGTCTCGGCAATGACGCGCTGCTTGCCCATGCGCCGCGCCAGAAGAATTTGCCCGATGGTGTTGTTGATCTTATGCGCACCGGTGTGGCAAAGGTCTTCACGCTTGAGATAAATCTTCGCGCCGCCCAGTTTCTCGGTCAGCCGTTCGGCAAAGTAAAGCGGGGTCTCGCGGCCGACGTAATCGCGCAGATAATATTTTAGCTCCTTACGAAATCCCGGGTCGCGGCGCACCTTGGCGTAGCCGCGCTCCAGCTCGCTCAGCGCCGGCATCAGTGTTTCCGCGACATAGCGGCCGCCGTAGGGGCCGAAGTGGCCGCGCCGGTCAGGCACCTTTGGCAGCAGAGATAAATTCTTTGAGTTTGCCATGATCCTTAACACCTGGGCGCGCTTCCACGCCGCTACAAACATCGACGCCGTAGGGATGTATCCGCTCAATCGCCTCGACGACGTTATCGACGCGGAGGCCGCCGGAGAGAATCAACTTGTTCGCGTCGACGCCGTCGAGCCACTGCCACGGAAACTGCGCACCCGAGCCGCCGTAGCCCGGCGAAAACGAATCGAGCAAATAGAAATCGGCGAAACAGTCTTGCATGATGTCGAGCGACACTTTTTCTTTCACGCGAATCGCCTTGATCACTTTCATGTCCCAGCCGCGGCAATAAGCCGCACTCTCTTCACCGTGGAACTGTAAGCCGCGATAGGCTTGCCGGCCAGCGGCCAACTCGCCGCGGGCGACAATCTCGTGAACTTTCTCGCGCGCCTCATTAACGAACAGCGCGATATTGAAAGAGTCGGCTGGCAAACGCTCCAGAATTTCACGCGCCTTTTCCGCCGCAATGTAGCGCGGGCTCGGCGGATAGAAATTAAACCCCAGCATGTCCGCGCCGAACTCCAGCGCCATCTCGGCATCGGCCAAAGACGTGATGCCACAAACTTTGACATGAATCATCGCTCAACTCTTGTTCGCCGCCGGAACCAAATCTAGCCTGAATTGTTCATACTCCGAGGAAAACTTATGACACACTGTCGATCGAGGTGTGACCCTGAAGGAGCGAAGGCACCAGCGCAAATTGTTTTATCGTCATGTTTGACGCTCGGCGCGCTATTTGGCCTTCTCGCAGGTGATTTCATAAGCAACTCACTACGCTCGCATCTTCAAGGCGCATCTGCTTTGCCTTCGCTCTGGAAGGGTTGCACCTCGATCGCGGCCTCGCGCGAATAATCCGGGCTAGCATCGCGCTCAGCACTCATGACTCGGCAATCAGCACCGAGGACTTAGTTCCGCTCCAGCAGCTCGGCCAACTTCTTTCCCGGCTCGGGCGCACGCATCAGCGACTCGCCGATCAGAAAAGCGTGAATTCCTAATTTCTCCACGCGGCGAATCTGTTCGAGGCTATCGATACCGCTCTCGCACACGGCCGGCGTACCGGCCGGAACCAGCGGCGCCAGTCGCTCCGTGGTCGCCAAACTCACTTCGAAGGTTTTTAGATCGCGATTGTTGATGCCGACCAATTGCGCGCCGGCATCGATGGCCGCTTCGAGCTCTTTTTCCGTATGCACTTCGACTAGCGAATCCATTTTTAATGCCGTCGCCTGCTGGCGCAACTCCCGCATCAAACTGGGATCGAGCATCGCCGCAATAAAAAGCACCGCGTCCGCACCGTAGCTTTTGGCCTCGTCAATTTGGTAGGGATCGAGCATGAAGTCCTTACGCAATAGCGGCACGCCGACCGCCGCGCGGATCTGCTCCAAATAGTGTAAATTGCCCTGAAAAAAACGTTCTTCGGTCAAGACCGAAATCGCGCTCGCGCCGTGTGTCGCGTAGTCCTTAGCGATCGCCACCGGATCGAAGTCGGCGCGGATCAAACCTTTTGACGGCGAAGCTTTTTTGACTTCAGCGATGACGCGGCGCGTGGCGCCGCTTGAGGCGTTGGCGAAACCGCGCGGCGGCGCGCTGTATAACGGCCGCTGGCGCAACGCCGACAACGGCAGCTCGCGCCGCCGACGTTCGACGACGCCGCGCACATGCTCGGCAATAGTGGTAAGCATTTCGGCCATGACAGTTCAGGCGGCATTGGTTAGCTCGACCAACTGCCGAAGTTTCTGCCGTGCGTTACCAGAGTCGATCGACTCCGCGGCAAGTTTAATCCCGTCTTGGATGTTCGCGGCCCGACCGCTGACGTAGAGCGCCGCGCCGCTGTTGAGCAAGACCACATCGCGCGCCGGACCTTGGTTGCCGGCCAACACGCCGCGGACGATCTCAGCGCTTTGCTCGGCGCTGCCGCCGTGGAGTTCTTCCAGCTTGCAGCGTTTGAGCCCAACCTGTTCAGGCTCGAGCAGATATTCCTTGACCTGCCCGTCGCGCAACTCGGCAACTCTCGTGGGCCCGCAGAGGGAAATCTCGTCCAGCCCTTCCAAACCATGCACCACCATGGCGCGCACACTACCCAAGTTCTTCAGCACGTTGGCGATGGTAGCAACGAGATCGCCGCTGTAGATGCCAACCAATTGATGGCTCGCCATCGCCGGATTGGTCAGAGGACCGAGTATATTAAAGATGGTCCGGATGCCAATATCGCGGCGCGGCCCGACCGCGTATTTCATTGCTTCATGTAACAGCGGCGCGAATAAAAAACCGATGCCGATCTTGGCGATGCACTGTTCGACTCTTTCTTTCGGCGCGTCGACTTTGACACCGAGAGCGCCGAGCACGTCGGCGCTGCCGGATTGGCTCGACACCGAGCGGTTGCCATGCTTGGCGACGTCGACGCCCGCGCCGGCGACGACGAACGCCGACGATGTGGAAATGTTAAACGTGCCCTTCTGATCGCCGCCAGTGCCGCAGGTATCGAGAACCGTTTTGCCACCGACGTTTACCCGGTGCGCCTTTTCGCGCATCACCCGCGCTGCGCCGGTGATCTCCTCGACGGTTTCACCCTTCATGCGCAGCGCCGTCAGGACCGACGCCACCTGCAGCGGCGTCGCCTCGCCCGTCATAATCTGATTCATCACGTCGACGGTGTCGGTCTCGGAAAGATTGACGCGATTGACCAGCTTATCGATTGCTTCGCGAATGTTCATGGTCGTGCCTGTCAGGTTACTTGGTGGCGGCGAAGGCCTTCGGGTGATTCTCCTTGGTCCTGAGAGCTTCGACGATCTTATCGGCCTCTTCGCGGCGGTCGTATAGTCCGACGCTGACTCGATACCAAGTTTTGCCGCGGTTCTGCACCTCGCTAACATAGGCGTTGTAGCCTTTATTTTTCAGCCGATCAACCAACTGTAACGCCGAGCGCTCGTCGGGAAAGGCATTCACTTGAGCGCGCCACACTTTGCCTTGATCGCCGGCCACGGCCCTTGCCGTAGACTCGGCTTTCTTCGGCGCCGCGTCGGCCACGACTTTTTCCGTCTTCTTCTCTACTGCCTTTGGCGCCGAAGCCTCCGCTGCGGCGATTTTCTCGGGCGGTTTTTCCTTCGCCAAACGCGGCGCGACCGATTTCACCTCCGGATTATTGAAGGTAATCTCATCTTTTTTCTGTGCCGCACCGCCACCCGCTGGCGCGCCTTCCGGTCTCACCGGAATTTTCACCAGCGGTTCTTCTTTCTTGAAAATTTTTCTTTCCTCGACGCCCATGCCGACAAACATGCCCAGGAAAAAAATCACGAGGGCAGCCAGCGTAAACGCGCCGCCGAGCAAAACCATCTGGCCACGGCTATAATAATAACGATTCTCTTTGCCTCTGCGATTTTCTGCCATGAAATTTTCCCCTGGTATCCCAAACTGCGGCCAGCCCGTGCGTCTTTAGCCGGTTAAAGGGCGAACAGCTACTTGTACAAAATTCCGCCGCTAATAAACCAAGCCGCTTCGCGGCCGGGGTATTGCACCCCAGCGCTATTTAAATATCGCGAAGGGGATGCTCGCCCCCTTGGAAACCCTCTTTAAATGGTTCCACGCTCAAATCCGCGTGATCAACAAAATTGGACACTTAACCCTCCGCCCCAGTTCGCGACGCCATTTTGAGGGGCGCCGCCACGCCTAAGATATCCAACCCCCGGCGAACCGTCTTCTGCACGTTCTCCAACAACAGCAAGCGCGCCCGGCTGAGTTCGACATCTTCCGAAATCACCCGGTGGCGGTTGTAATAGCGATGAAACTCGCCGGCGAGTTCGAGTAAAAAGAAAACCATCCGATGCGGTTCGAGTTCGCGCACCGAGTCCGCCAGAACATCGTTGAACTGGATCATCTGGCGCACAAGCTCGAGCTCTTCGGCCAATTCCAAACGTTCGACTTGAACACTGTCGTGCGTGCCCAGCGCGATGCCGCTTTTGGCCGCCTGCTCAAAGATGCTCGCCACCCGCGCATGAGCGTACTGCACGTAAAAAACCGGATTGTCGCTCGATTGTTTTTTCGCCAGCTCCAAGTCAAAATCGAGGTGGCTGTCGGATTTCCGCATCAAAAAAAAGAACCGCGCCGCATCCGAGCCGACTTCATCCAACACTTCTTCCAATGAGACGAATTCACCCGTGCGCTTGCCCATGCGCACCGGCTCGCCGCCGCGCGTCAGCTGAACCATTTGCACCAACACCACTTGAAGTTGATTGGCTTCGTAGCCCAGTCCCTGCATCGCCGCCTTCAAGCGCGGCACATAGCCGTGATGATCGGCGCCCCAGACGTTGATCAGCTTGGTGAATTTACGCTCAAACTTGTTGCGGTGATAGGCGATGTCGGCGGCGAAGTAGGTCAGCTCGCCGTCGCTCTTGATCACCGTGCGGTCTTTGTCGTCGCCAAACTGGGTCGAGCGATACCACTCGGCGCCATCTTGGGAATAAAGCAAGCCGAGTGTGCGCAAACGCACCATCGACTCGGCCACTTCGCTGCGCTCGCGCATCGCCTTCTCGCTGAAATAGGAATCGAATCGAATGCCGAACTGGCCGAGCTGCCCACGGATGGTATTCAATAAGGAATCGCCGCCATATTGCCGGAAGAACTTTACCGCGCTTTCTTTGTCCGCGCACAAATATTTATCACCGTCACGGGCTTTCACCTCGGCGGCAAGCTCTTTGACGTAATCGCCCGGATAGCCGCCTTCGGGAAACTCGACTTGCTCGCCGAACAATTCCCGGTAGCGCGCAAAGAGCGAAAGGCCCAAATTTTCCATCTGGTTGCCGGCGTCGTTGACATAATATTCCCTTTCAACGTCGAAGCCGGTCGCCTCGTGCAAACGCGCCAACACATCGCCGATCACAGCTACCCGGCCATGGCCGACATGTAGCGGCCCGGTCGGATTGACGCTGGCGAACTCCACTTGGACTTTCTGTCCGTGACCGATATCGAGTGGCAGATTCTTCTCAGCATCGATAGCGCGCAGTTGCTGGAAATAAAATTTCGGCGCAAAAGCAAAATTCAAAAATCCCGGCCCGGCGATCTCTTTACGCGCGAGAATCCCCTCGGGATCATCGATGTTTTTGAGAATCGCTTCGGCCAGCACTCGCGGCGGCTTCTTCGCGCTCTTGGCCCACAGCATGGCAACGTTCGACGATAGATCGCCAAACTCGCGCTGCTTCGGCGGCTCAAGCAGCAAAGGAGGAAGCTCGGTACTA
>JAERMN010000174.1 GCA_016844625.1 Deltaproteobacteria bacterium | reverse complement strand
GCCACCGAGAATTTTAGCAGTTTTCTTGTCGTAGTGAACCCGCGCAAAGCCTTCCGCCTCGCCGTCGAGAATCGCCCGGTCAACCTCGCTCATCGGCTGTGTCAATGTGGCCACGTCGAAGCCGGCGGCGCGGGCGTCTTTTTCGTAGTAACCGACATGGGCGATCTCCGGATCGGTATAGGTGCACCACGGCATGACCAGATCGGTCACTTTGCGCCGTGCCATGAAGAGAGAATTAGCAATCACGATGCGCGCCATGGCGTCGGCGGCATGGGTAAATTGAAAGCGCGAGCAGATATCGCCAGCGGCGAAAATTCGCCCATTGGATGTACGTAGCCGCTCGTCAACTTCAACGCCGCGTAGGTTGTAACGGACGCCAGCTGCATCGAGGCCGAGATTCTCCAAGTTTGGCGTGCGCCCGACCGAGACGAGAATCGCATCGCAAGCGAGGTCCATTGCCTCGTCACCTACGGTGAGCGCCAAACGCTTCGCGCCGTTCTGACTTGCCGCTCGTTGAATCTTCGCGCCAGTAATAATCTTCACGCCGTCAGCTTCAATTTGCTTGCGCACGATCGCCGCGGCATCGCGGTCTTCTTTGGGCAAAATCTCCGCGCCATCGGTTAACAACGTCACTCTGCTGCCGAAGCGCTGAAAACTCTGCGCTAGCTCGCAGCCGATCGGTCCGGCGCCGATCACGGCCAAACGGCGCGGCAGTTCGGTCAAAGTGAAAATAGTTTCATTGGTGTAAAAACCGGCCTCCTGGAGACCGGGAATCGGCAACTCCGCGGCGCGCGCGCCGGTGGCGATGACGGCGCGGTCAAACTGCAATCGTTTGCCATCGACTTCGACCGCGACGGGCCCGACGAAACGACCGTCGCCGATAAACACATCGACGCCGAGTTTGCTGAAGCGCTCGACCGAATCATGGTGACTGATGCGGGCGCGCAGTTTGCGCATGCGTTCCATCGCCGCGGCAAAGACGATTTCGGGCTGAGCCAAATGCCGAATGCCAAATTCAGCGCCGTTGCGGGCATCATGGGCCGCGCGCGCGGCGCGAATGATACCCTTCGACGGCACGCAGCCGACGTTGAGGCAATCGCCGCCCATGAGATTGCGTTCGATCAATGCGACCCTGGCGCCGAGACCCGCGGCGCCGGCGGCGCTCACCAACCCCGCCGTGCCGCCGCCGATGACAACTAAGTTATATTTTCCCACCGGTGTTGGATTGATCCGCTTGGTCGGATGACAGTTTTCGATCAACTGCTTGTCATGCGGGTCGTTAACCAGCATCATTTTGTCAAACGTCGTTGGCCGATGATTAGTGTCCAAGCGCGCCATGCCCGCCGCGACACTGCCTTCTTGTTGCTGCTCCGCCTCGCGCAACGCCTTGCGCGCTATGCGCGTGACGATAACGACCACCGCAACTGTAGCGAGCAAGCCGACGTATTTGAGCATCTGCTGATAGAAACCGGCGGAGGCGCTGACCTCTCCGGCGATGGCGTCGCGCGCCGCGGCGCCGATGTAGACAAAGAGAAAAGTCGCCGGCAACATGCCGAGCAAATTGGCCAGCGCATACGCGCCCGTGCGCACCGCGGTGAGACCGAGGAGATAATTTAACAGTACGAATGGAAACACCGGGCTTAAGCGCGTGAGCAAAACCATCTTGAAACCTTGCTTGCCGATCGCTTGATCCAGAGAATGAAATTTCGCATTGCCATCGGCCCAGCTCATGACCTTTTCCCGCAGGAAAGAGCGGGCCAACAGGAACGCGCAGAGGGCGCCGAGATTGGCGCCCAGCACGACTACGATAAAGCCGGTCTGCAAACCGAAGAGCGTTCCCGACCCAATAGTAATCGCGCTGCCAGGAACGAAAAGAACGGTGCAAAGAACATAGACTAACACGACGACGACTGGCCCGATGGCGCCGAGAGATTGCACATAACCCTCGAACTGCATGAACCAGGCGCGTACCGGCAGGAAAAGAAAACCGACAAAAACCGCCGCCATCAGCAACGAAATCAGGACAACTTTGTTTCTTTTCATGACTGTCGTTAGATGCAAGACGCCTTTGTCGAATTGCGAACTCACTCCGTCGGAGATGAAAGTTTAGTGGGACGAACAAATAATCTCAGATCAGCGTGCCGCTACAACTGCTACCGGAGCCGGCGGTGCAAGCGTAACAGTGGTCGCCGACCGTAATCGCCGGCTTGGCAAGCTGATCCAGGCTCAGCGAAGAGATGTGCAAGCGCTTTCCGTCGCCGTTGGCAATCGGCAGGTCGAGCATTTGATTAAAGTCGCAATCATAAACCCAACCGTCCCAGCCGATGCTGATCAAATTGCGGCACATGACTCGGTCGACCGTGCTAGCGTTGAAGTTGCTTTCAAGCAGTTCCATGTACGGGTCATACTCGCGGCGCAGCTTGAGATGGGTCGCGTAGCGCGTAATCGGCATGTTGGTGAGACAGAAAAGGTGATTGAACTGAATGCCGAATTGCTCACGCAATATCCGCCGGTAATCCTGTTCCAACTGCTCCTGCGGCGGCGGCAGGTGCGGACCCACAGGGTTGTAAACCAGATTTAGCGTCAAACCGCTCTCCGGCTTGCCGTAGCCGAGCTCGTTAAAAATTTGCAGCGCGCGAATGCTGCCATCGAAGGTCCCTTTGCCGCGCTGCTTATCGACGTTTTCTATCGAATAACAAGGTAGCGAACAGACTAGTTCGACTCGATGGCGGCGAAAAAACTCCGGCAAGTAATCCTTGCCCGGCTCGAAGATCACCGTCAGATTGCAGCGATCCATTACACGCCGTCCGAGCTCGCGTGCGGATTCGACTAGGAAGTCAAAATCAGCATGCAATTCCGGCGCGCCGCCGGTGATATCCAAAGTTGGAATGCTTGTGCTTTGGAGAAAGCTCAACACCGCATCGACATTCTCCCGGCTCATCATCTCCGTCCGCGCTGGCCCCGCCTCGACATGGCAGTGAATGCAAGCCAAATTGCAGTAACGCCCCAAGTTGACCTGCAAGGCATCAATCGCACGGCGCTTCAGGCCGTTACCGTTTAGATGAAGTCTTTCAGTGAAGGGTTGCATGGCAGGGTTCCGTGATTCCACCGGGACTGGCGACTTTTTATAGGCAAGAAGGTAGGCGGTCCCTCTCGCCAATTTTTTAATTTTTACTTTTTAATTTTGAATTGCTTTTACGGGCAGCAATTTGCATCCGGCCCGCACACGGCGCCGGAAATCTTCGTGACGTTGTAATCCATCCCCTTGGTCTCGCGCGGATGGCGTTTGTGATCACGCGCGCAGTCGAAGACTCCGGCGTTCTCCAACGCCACGTCTTCGCGCGCTGGAACGAGAATGAACTGTCCCCTATACGGCGCTTGCGCATAAAGCTTAAACGTCTTGTCGCACACCGCCATGCGCGCGCCGCGCTCCAAGGTGTGGCCATCGTCGTCGACCACTTGCTTCCACGGCCCGCGGTAAATCACCGCGTGATTGCGCTCGATGCATGGCCCTTCTTTCCCCTTGTAAGCCGTCACGGTTACGGCGCGAAATTCGATGCCCTCTACAGTCTGGTAAGCTTCCGTGCGCAGTTCTTCGATCTGAATACCGTGAAATTTCGCGTCCTCGAACGCGCGCAAAAACTCTTCCTCTTGAAACGCGCCGGAGACGCAGGCGCTCCAAAGCTCGGGATCTTTTGCCAAATGCTCCGGCACCGCCTCATCGCTGACGATATCGGAAATGGCGATCCGTCCGCCGCGTTTGAGCACGCGATACATCTCGGCGAACAACTGGCGCTTGTCTTCGGGCCGAACTAAATTGAGCACGCAGTTCGACACGATCACGTCTACGGATTCATCTGCAATGAGCGGCTGTTCGCGATGCAGCTTCTCCTCGAACTCTTGAAGCTTGGCCAGATCGGCGACGGAACGAACCGGGTTGGTTTGCAGAAAGTCGTCGACCAAGTCGAGATTGGTTTGCAAATCCTGAATTTTGCCGCGCCGGAATTCTACATTGTGATAGCCGAGCTGATCGCCGATCGATTTCTGGCATTTGCGTGCCAACTCCAGCATCGGCGGATTGAAATCGACGCCGATCACTTTGCCGTTGGGGCCGACGATCTGAGCGATTATGTAACAAGCCTTGCCGCTGCCGGAACCGAGATCGAGAACTGTTTCGCCTGCGCGGATATATCGCGATGGGTCGCCACAACCATAATCTTTTTCAATGATCTCGTCCGGGATCACTTTCAACAACGCTTTGTCGTAGCTCACCGGCAAACACAAGCAAGCTTCGACTTCTTGCGCGGCGTTGCCGTAGCGCTCTAAGACCGCCGCTTCAAGGTTAGCGACAGGTTCATTGCCGTTGGCGGCGTTGACAAACTCCGTTTCCATAATCCCCCTCGCGATCCGGTGCTCGCTTGCGCGATTCCGAGAAGATCATCTTCAAAGAACCGGCACAAGACTAGAAATCGGCACACCCATGCCCCTATGCTGATTAGATGCCGTGTTAACGACTAAGGTTGCGGAAAAGTTCCTCGCTGGCAAGCCAAGAACGGTCTGGAGGCAAAGTGGGGCGGGTTTTTTAACTTTTTAATTTTTAACTTTTCACTTGCTAAGCCGGTTCGTCCGCCTGCATCAGATACGCTTCGATAAACTGATCGAGATCGCCGTCGAGGACCGCGTCGGCGTTGCCGATCTCAACATTGGTGCGGTGGTCCTTGACCAGGCGGTAGGGATGGAGCACGTAGGAGCGGATTTGGCTGCCCCAGGCGATGTCTTTCTTGGTCTTGTGGTAGCTCTCCATCTTTTCTTTTTGCTTCGCGATCTCCAGGTCGTAGAGCCGCGACTTCAAAATCTTCATCGCCATCGCCCGGTTTTTATGCTGCGAGCGTTCGTTCTGGCAGGCAACCACAATATTGGTGGGCAGATGGGTCAGGCGCACCGCCGAATCGGTCTTGTTCACATGCTGTCCCCCGGCGCCGCTGGAGCGGTAAGTGTCGACGCGCAGATCGTCGTCGTTGATTTCGATTTTAATATCATCATCGACCTCCGGATAAACAAACACGGAAGCAAACGAAGTGTGGCGCCGCGAGTTGGCGTCGAACGGAGAAATGCGCACTAATCTATGAATGCCCGCCTCCGCTTTGAGATAGCCGTAGGCATAGTCGCCTTCGACGTTGAAGGTCACGCTTTTGACCCCCGCTTCTTCGCCCGGCTGATAGTCGAGAATCTCTTTGCGATAGCCACGCCGGTCGCACCAGCGCAGATACATGCGGAGAAGAATCTCCGCCCAGTCCTGCGCCTCGGTGCCACCGGCGCCCGGGTGGAGCGTGACGATGGCATTGCGCCGGTCATCCGGCCCGCCGAGGAGCTGGGTTAGTTCGGTCTGGGCCATCTCCTTGGTGACCGCGGCGACTTTGCTCGCTGCCTCGCCAAGCGCTTCTTCGCTCTTCTCGTCTTTGGCGAGGTCGAGAAAAAACCGCGCCTCTTCAAGATCGGCCTGATGTTTTTCCCAACTGCCAAGGACGTTTTTGAGGTTAGACTGTTCCTTGAGAACGGTTTGGGCTTTGTCGGCGTCGTTCCAAAAATCCGGCTGGGCGGTAACTTGGTTCAGTTCCGCGACGCGCTTCTGCTTGCTGTCGACGTCAAAGCCGCCTCCGTAACTGTTCAAGCCGTGCTTCGAGGTGGATAAGTTGTTCTGAAGTTTCTTCTAACATCGTCGCTCAATTCTGAATTCTGACTGTTGAATTCTGATCGCTGACTGCCGATCTTTGCTATTATAGCTGCAATAGGCCGCGCTCACAAAGCTGGCGCGCAATTTTCTTTTCGATGCGGGTCATGATTCGAGCGTCTTTTACCGATCGTTCGTGATCGTAACCCAACAGGTGAACGATGCCGTGAATAAGTAAGGTCACTATCTCATGGTGCAACGTGCGGCGCCGCTCTTTCGCTTGTTCGGCCGCTTTGTCGACGGAAATGATCACATCGCCCAACAAGATCGCTTCGGGGGGCAGGTTTTTCGCAGCGGGGAAAGACAGCACATCCGTGGGGTAATCTTTGTGCCGGTACTGCGCGTTGAGATTTTGCATCTCAGCGTTACCGATCAGTGCCAAACTCAACTCGGCATTCTCTTGCCGAGTCAGTTGCAGCACAGCCAGCGCCACTTGCTTGAGGCCGCGGCTGGATATTTTTCTTCCGGCGGCGCGCCGGACAATCTCCACAGGCATGCTGAATAGTAACGTTTCCGCTGGACAGTTGCGAACCGTTCGGGCTACCGCACGTTGTAAATCGGCTGATGGCCCTGATTATTCTTGCTACGAGGGGAACTTATGACACTGTTGATCGAGGTGTGACCCTGTATCCGCGCTTACGCTTGGAATTTCAGATTGCAAATTTCAGATTTCATATCTGGAATTTGAGATTTGCGATTTGCCATCCCGAAGGGTCTGCCTTCGTTCCGGAAGGGTTGCACCTCGATCGCAGTTTAACCGCAAATAATCCGGGATAGGAGGCGACCCGCTCGTTCAGGTTGGGGCAAGCGAAGCCGGGAAAACGCTTGCGATGGCGATTCTGAGCTGGATTAATTGACTTGGCTTAGTTGATTTGCTAGGAGAATTAAAGTCTGACTCTAGGAGGAATGAGATGACCTATATCATTGCTGAACCTTGCATCGACGTGAAGGATACCGCTTGTGTGGATGTCTGTCCGGTGGACTGC
>JAERMN010000173.1 GCA_016844625.1 Deltaproteobacteria bacterium | reverse complement strand
ACGCTGTAAACTCTGGCTTGCCGATAGTACTGCAAACATTCGCTTTCCCGTCCGCGCACAATCCTCTCGCCAATAAGCGGACCGCGCTCGCTGGTGATCACGGTACACTGTCGTTCTCCGTCCCGGCCGTCGTAGTAGATTACAACCCAATCTCTAGTTTTCTCCATTTGGTGGGCGCGAGCTGTGTTAGAAAAGATCGCCGTGTAGTGGCGCTCGCCTCTCTTTGAATGCAGGATCGGCAGCCATGCCTCCCGATTGGGATTGAAGCGGCGCGGCGTAATGGTCGGCAATGTGCCGGCTGTCGCCTTGTCGCGGTACTCACGGTCAACGTCGAAGATTTCAGCGATGGTGGGTTCCGTGGTCTTTTGCACGGCTCGGATGGGGCGAACTCGACCGAGCCGTGCGAAAAGGGAATCGATGATCCCGGCGACTCGTTTGTCGCCGATTCCGCTGATCGCTCTTAACCTTCCGTCATGAGCGGCCGACTCGAGCTGTTCTAAAGTATCGATGCCAAGTTCCCGGTGCAGTCGCGCGGCCAGACTTTTGCCAATTCCTGGCACCGAGGCGAATAGTGCACCCGACTCACTCTCGCCACGCAGCCGATCGAGCATCGGAAGCCTGCCCGTAATCAATAGTGTCGCAATTGATCGCGCCAGCCGTTCGCCGATGCCGGGGAGCTTGCGCAATCCCGGTTCACCCTCTTGACGGAGAATTTCTTCGGCGGGACGTGTGAGATGCCTCAGGGTATCGGCAGCATGTCGATACGCCTGCACGCGAAAGGGGTTTCCCCCCTGTGACTCCAGTATTTGCGCGACTTCTTCAAGGCGGCGCGCAATGCGGAAGTTCAGATTTTTCCCAGCCGAACTGTTTTCCATGTCCGTCGCCTAGACCGGCGCATCCGCCGCTCATTCTTCACTGGGCGTTGGCTTTGCCGGCGCTACGAATTCCTTGTCCTCTTCGGCGCTTTCGACAATATCTTCGGTACTCGGCGGTTCTTGCCAGCGTGGGATTATCTCCGGACCAACTTCTTTAGTACGCTTTTCGGTTTGCCAGAGCAGGTCTTCGATCGCCAAATGATCGACAATCTCTTTTAAACCCATGACATCGGTTAAGGTCTGTAGCACTACCTGATGTTCTGCTTTGCTGGGTATTACACCCGACAGGTAGACTACTCCTTTACGGCAGACGACGTGTAGCTCTTCCAAGTCAATCCGGCCGTCTTCTTTCAGTTGCTCCCTAATCGCTTCGGTCAACTCGTTGTCGCTGAGCAGGTTCAGCTCTGTCGGTAGCGGGGCGGCGGCCGGTGTCTCAGACACGGCGCGGGCAGCGACTGGCTGAACCTCGTTACGCGCAGCGCATCGGCGACAGAATCGCGCCGCTGGCAAACTGTGTAGGCGGGCGATCGCTATCGGCTTGTGACAGGCCTCACATTTGCCATAAGCGCCGTCCAAGATTTTTTGCAGGGCCGCGTCAATTTCCTTCACTGCGTGCAGGGTCTGGTCGTCGAGACGGGTCAAGAGTCGCGCGGTTTGTTCTTCTTGGGCATGCTCCTCCAGTTCGCTTTCGCGCTCCTCGGCAATAACGTCTAGGCCTTGTTCGGCTCTGCGGAACTCTTGTAGAAAGTGACCCCGCTGCTCGCGTAGGAGTTGCGCTAATGAATCCAAAACGTTTTTTTCCATGAGTTCACCTCATGAATAGTCTCACTGGCAAAGCGCATGCCACCGATGGGGAATACGGTCCCTGCGAAATTGGCAAATTTTGTTGGTATGTTTTGTGCGATTCGTCCGTGCGGAATCAGCTAGATCACCGTCGGAGATAAGCTCAATCGATTAAAAAAAGGCACTCCGTCGTAGTGGATCATGGGCGCTAAGGCATTGTTCTGCGTGTTGTTTGCAAGCATGAGAAAGATCGGCGCTGGCGTATTCATTTGTGAGAAGCAGCGCCAGCACAATGTAAAAAGAGTTCATCGTCATGGATCTCAATCGATTCACGGAACAGTGCCAAGAAGCGTTACGGCGGGCACAAGCGTTGGCCGTGCGCCGCAATCACCAGGGCATTGACGCTGCCCATCTTCTGGCGGCGCTTTTGGAAGAGACGGATGGCCTAGCTGCCGGATGTCTCGCCGCGGCTGGCATTGCCCCAAGCGCCGTACGTGAAAGGATTGACCAGGAACTCAACGCGATCCCGCAAGTGTCCGGGCCGGGCATGGAGGCGCAGCAGGTTTATTTTACCCAGGGATTGGCGCGTCTTCTGACCCAGTCCGAAGACGAGGCCAGGGCTCTCAAGGACGAGTATGTCAGCGTCGAACATTTGCTCCTTGCCATGATCGCCGACGAACGCAGCGCCGTGGCTCGGTTGCTACGGCCTTTGGGATTGACCCGTGAGCGCCTACTCGCCGCGATCAGAAAAATCCGCGGCAGCCAGCGCGTTACCTCGCCCAATCCTGAAGCGACCTATCAAGCGCTTGAGCGCTATGGTCGAGATCTCACTAAGTTGGCCGGTCAAGGCAAACTCGATCCGGTGATTGGCCGTGACGACGAGATTCGCCGGATTGTCCAAGTTTTATCCCGCCGCACGAAAAATAACCCCGTGCTGATCGGCGATCCGGGTGTCGGCAAGACCGCGATCGTTGAAGGACTGGCGCAGCGCATTGTGCGCGGCGATGTGCCGGAGAGCCTCAAGAATCGCCGGCTTATCGTTCTCGATATGGGCGCGTTGATCGCCGGCGCCAAGTTCCGCGGTGAGTTTGAAGAACGTCTGAAGGCGGTTCTCAAAGAGGTGCAGGAGTCCGCCGGCGATGTGATTCTGTTCATCGACGAGCTGCACACGGTGGTTGGCACCGGCGCGGCCGAAGGCGCCATGGATGCGTCCAATTTGCTTAAGCCGATGTTGGCGCCGTGCTCGTCGGCGCTTTTAATGACGCCAAAGTGAAGCGGATATTGGCTCTGAGCAAACCAGAAACGCCGCTCTATTTGATCCCCGTCGGCAAACCATGAGCGACGGAGTGGGTCTAGCTTATGGCAGCTGGAGTTTATCTGTCGATTCTTCTCTATTGGGTATTCGGCGTTGCCGCATTGGCTGTGGCCAGCGCGCCCGCTGCCGAGATAGAAGTTTTTGTCCGTCCAGGTTGTCCCTATTGCGCCGCCGCAGAACAGTATCTGCAAGGCCTTCAGCGCCGCCGGCCTGGGCTTCAAGTGCGCATACGAGATGTCTCCCGCGACGCCGAAGCGCTGCAGGAACTTGCTGAGCTGGCTCATCGTTCAGGCATCCGACCCTTCGGCGTCCCGGCGTTTTTCCTGCGCGGGCAGCTGATGATTGGGTTCCTCAGCGCAAAAACAACCGGTAAGTCAATCGAGGCGCTGCTCGATCAAGCGCCCGCGGCGAGCGAACGAGATGCCGCGGTT
Source organism: Deltaproteobacteria bacterium (assembly GCA_016844625.1). Taxonomy (GTDB): domain Bacteria; phylum Desulfobacterota; class Binatia; order UBA9968; family UBA9968; genus DP-20. The sequence goes on along the minus strand of JAERMN010000173.1, from coordinate 3,321 downwards.
CGTCCGCCGACCGTTGGCAGTGTCAATGTACCCCTTCTCGGACAGCTCAACGTGCGCGAGCTCGGGCTGCCCGTCTTCACCATCATCCTTGGCCTTTTGGATGGCTTTAATCCGTGCGCCATGTGGGTGTTGTTGTTTCTTCTGTCGATGCTCGTCAATCTGCACGATCGCAAGAAGATGTTTCTGATCGGCGGGTTATTTGTCGTCGTTAGCGGCGTGGTTTATTTTGCATTTATGGCGGCTTGGCTAAATCTCTTTTTTCTCGTCGGTATTTCTCGTCTTACGCAGATTGTGCTGGGCATGGTCGCGGCAGTTATTGGAAGCTTAAACCTCAAAGACTTTGTCGCTTTTGGCCGGGGCGTCTCCCTAGGGATTCCCGACGCCGTCAAGCCAGAAATCTATTCTCAGGTACGGCGCATACTTCGTGCCGAGAATCTTGCCGGCGCACTGGCGGCCGTGGTTGTTCTCGCGGTTTTGGTCAATACCGTCGAACTTTTGTGCACCGCGGGTCTGCCCGCCATCTACACGCGAGTGCTGACGATGTACTCGCTGCCCACGCCGGCGTATTACGCGTATCTGGGGCTCTACAACTTGGCCTACATGGCGGACGACAGTTTGATGCTCGCAGTCGCCGTGGTGACGTTGAGTCACGAGAAGCTTCAGGAACGAGGCGCGCGTTGGCTAAAATTGGTGAGCGGGGTCGTCATGTTGGGGCTCGGAATTATCTTGATGTTGCGCCCGGAGCTGCTTGCGAATTGACTTGGCCGAGTGGATCGGAAAATTTCGGGCGGTGCCGATTAGATTCCATTCCTCTAGTGAGCTTAAGTGTGCGCTCTAGAAAATTCCTGGGACGAAATGAATGATCCATAGCGTAACGTCGCTGCTCCGGCTTCCGATTATTGCAAAAACATGGACCCCAGTTTGCCCAGCTTTAGGAAGGCCATCTGGAAAAACCTAGACCTGAGGCGGGGCCGTAAAGGCATGTATCTTGCGGGTCCATCCTACCTAGAGGATGAATATCATGAATGCTCTATTTTCCACGCTCGCAAGAATGGCGATTGGCAAGCACTACGTGTTCATGCCTATGGGAAAACTTTTTCGTTTGAAAAAGATTGTCAAATGCCCGGAGTCCGATCAGCCGGCAGAGATTCTTGTCGATTCAACTCCTGGTCCGTCATCGAAGCCTAAGAAAAAGCCATTCTCGATTAGAAACTGCAGCTTGTGGCCTAAGAGAAAGGGCTGTATGCAGAGCTGCGAAAAGTAGTTTGGCGTTTTTTCTATCTTGGGAATGGCTGAGTTTTTCATAAGAAATCGGAGTAGAGGATGAGTCGCATGGATACGAATCGTTGCCAGGAGCGAGTAGCAAGATGCGCCGGTCTGATGAAAGCATCCGGTTTGGACGCACTATTACTGACCAAGCCTGCCAATATGTTTTATCTGACTGGCGACGGTCGCTTATGTGCCTATGCCATGATCACTCAAGATGGGCGAGTGGCGATCGGGGTGCCGATGACAGACGTTGGGGATGTCCGGGCTCTAGCCCGCTTCGATCATATTGCCGGTTTTGAGAACGAAGTGGGTATGATTCACTCCATAGCTCATCACTTTAAGGAATTCGGTCTTCAGCAGGGTACGGTAGGGCTTGAGTTTACCTTCCTGACCCAGGCAATGATGGGGATGCTCACGCATCCGCACGCCAAGCCGAAGGAGATCGCTGTTAAGGATTGCACGCATATTCTGTCGGAACTGCGCATCGTAAAAGATTCCGATGAGATCAAGCGCATCCGTAACGCCGCCAGTGTCGCGGACTTAGGCATGCGGGCGGCGATGGGAGCTGTACGGCCAGGTGTCGAAGAAACCCAGGTGGCCGCGGATGCGGAGCATGCGATGCGCCTCGCCGGCGCTGAAGGATTCTCGCGTACCTATGTGGCGTCCGGTCCACGCACGAACATCGCCCACGGAATACCTACTCGGCGGAAGCTTGAGGCAAACGATCTGGTTATGATCGATCTCCATCCGATTGTCGACGGCTACAGCGCGGATATCTGCCGCACGGTTTGCGTGGGACAGCCAACGCCTGACTATCGGGCCGTCTATGAGCTATTTCTAAAGGCGCAGCAGGCAGCCATCGCAAAAGTAAAAGCCGGTGTCAGCATGGTTGAGCTGGAGCAGACGCTGCACACCATCATAAAAGACGCAGGGCATGGCGCGCATATCTTCGGGCCACCGATTCACGGCGTCGGTATCGAATTCGAAGAGGCGCCGCTGCCAGCCGGCCATGCTTTCTTTCACGGCGAGAAGGCACCTAAGCCTTTGGAGGTCAACGTTGTGCTTGCGGTCGGCAATTGTGGGATTTACACCGGTCCCTGGGGCGTGCGAGTGGAAGACACAGTGCTAGTCAGCGCCGAAGACGGCGAAGTTCTCACAACCTATCCTCGCAACCTAGAGCGAGGGCGTGAAGCGGAGAATGTAACAGACATCGGAATGCTTGCGGATGGCGGCTGACCACAAACACGAGTCTGGAATAACTGGAGAACATGTCGTGAACCGAGGATCACTGTTTCGTCTCCTCGCTGATGATCATGTGCGGTTTGCCGAGTTGCTCAAAAGGGCCAGAAGCCGATCCGGGGGAAAATTGACTAGAGGCCCTATGGAGAATTTCGCGCTGGGTTGCTGAAAAATATTGCAATGGAGGAAAACGGCTAAGGCGGGGCAAATTTTTCGTTTGGCTTTTCACCCGTTACGCAGCAAGTTATAGGTCAGTGCTTCTAATCAAGATCGTGCCGTCGTCTTCAAAGCGCCGTTCGGCGATCAGCTTGGCGGCGATATCCCAGATCTGCTGCCTGTGGTTTCTGAAGGCGGGCAGGGGATCGTCGGCATAGGCGCCGAAGTGCTCGGTTAAAGCTTCGAGCGAAATAGCGCAATTGATAACTTTCTCATCGTCGATGGCGCTAAACCAAACGACTTTGCGCCGGTGGTGCTCGTAGGATTCGTCCGGGGTAAACTCGATGTTCATATATGTTGTTGACCACGCTGATTTCAGCGTGGAACCATCGAATGGGGTTTCCCAAGGGGGGCGAGCATCCCCTTGGGTCACGGTCGCGGGTCAATACCCCGGCCGTGAAGTGGCTTGGTTTATTTGTTGTCCTCCCGCATGGTTGCACCCTACTTCGTCGGACTGTCCGCTTTTGCTTGCGCGAACATTTGGGTGACGATATCGACGGGGAGGGGCAAGACAATCGTGTGGTTATGTTCCGCCGCCACCTGGACTAAGCTCTGCAAAAAGCGCAAATGCATCGCCATAGGTTGTTGGGCGATGAC
>JAERMN010000642.1 GCA_016844625.1 Deltaproteobacteria bacterium | reverse complement strand
TTCGCGGCGTACTCGATCGAAAAGAAGATTTCGAAAAATCGCGCCCAGTTTGGCAAGGGCGCCATCGAAGGCGTCGCCGCCCCCGAGGCGGCGAATAATGCCGGGGCGCAAACCTCTTTTATTCCGTTGCTCACCTTGGGGATTCCGTCTAACCCAGTCAGCGCGCTGATGGTTGGCGCCATGATCATCCACGGCATTCAGCCGGGACCGTCGGTGATCACCGAGCAGCCGGCGCTTTTTTGGGGCATGATCGTGTCGATGTGGATCGGCAATCTTTTTCTAATTGTGCTTAACTATCCGCTGATCGGCATGTGGGTGCGCATGATCATGATACCTTACCAATTTCTCTACCCGGTGATTCTGGTTTTCTGCGCCATCGGTGTTTTCAGCCTCAAGAATACCGAATTCGACATTTACTTCATGGCGCTCTTCGGCGCCCTGGGTTATCTCTTCTCCAAGCTCGGTTGCGAGCCGGCGCCGATGCTATTGGCTTTCATTCTCGGCCCGCTCATGGAAGAGTATCTGCGCCGCGCGATGTTACTCTCGCGCGGCAATCCGATGGTTTTTCTCCAGCGGCCGATCAGTGCGACATTGCTGGCGTTGGCGGTGCTCGCCATGTGCACGGTGCTAATCCCAGCTTTCAGCAAGACTCGCGAAGAAGCCTTCAAAGAATAACCGGCCATTTATTGCCTTTCCTATTCCATACCTTGCCCACGTTGCGGGCGAAGGAAGAATCGTTTAGGACTATCCGGAATGCCGAATCGTGTTCGGCATGGAATGCATTAATCATTGCACGGAAAGGCTCCATGAGAATCGCAGTTGATATCGGCGGGACTTTTACTGACTTGGTCGCGGTCGACGATGACGGACGAGTGTTTCGCAGCAAGGCGTTGACGACGCCAGATGACCTGGCGCGCGGCATCGACGATTGTTTGAAGGGCGCCAATGTCGAAGTCGCCGGCACGAGTTTTTTCGTGCACGGCTCGACGGTGACGATCAACGCCGTGCTCGAGCGCAAGGGCGCGCGCACGGGATTGATCACGACCAAAGGCTTTCGCGATGTCTACGAGATCGGCCGCGGTAATCGGCCTGAGGGCTACAATCTTTTTTTCAAACGTCCGGTGCCGTTGGTGCCGCGCGATTTGCGTTTGGAAGTCGACGAACGGCTCTACGCCACCGGTGAAATCCTAACGCCCCTCGATGAGCAGTCGGCGGCGACGACCATTGGCGCGCTTAAGCAGGCCGGTGTTGAAAGCGTCGCTGTCTGCTTCCTGCACGCCTATGCCAATGCGGCGCATGAACGGCGCCTGGGCGAACTGTTGCGCCAGCAGTTTCCTGAAGCTTACGTTTCGTTATCGCACGAAATTCTCCGCGAGTTCCGCGAGTACGAGCGCACTTCGACAACGGTCTTGAATTCCTACGTCGGCCCGCTGGTCAACCGCTATTTAGTCTCGCTGGAAAAAATGCTCGGCGCCGCCGGCTTTCGCGGCACGTTTCGCGTCATGCAGTCCAACGGCGGCGTGATGTCGGCGGAGATGGCGAAGAAAATGCCGGTGACGATGATGGAGTCGGGGCCGGTTGCCGGCGTGATCGCCGCGGCCCATCTTGGAGAGTTGCTCGGTTGCCGCCATATTATTTCCTTCGACATGGGCGGCACCACGGCGAAGTCGAGTTTGATCAAAGATTTTCATCCTGAAGTGACGAGCAGTTACTACGTCGGCGGCTACGTCACCGGCCATCCGATGATGTTGCCCGTGGTCGACATCGTCGAAGTCGGCAACGGCGGCGGCAGCATCGCCTGGATCGATCCCGCCGGCGGCTTGAAAGTCGGTCCGCACAGCGCCGGCGCGGCGCCAGGTCCGGCGTGCTATGGCCAACGCGGGGTGGAGCCGACGGTAACCGATGCCAATCTGATCGCCGGTAGAATCGATCCGGAGTATTTTCTCGGCAGCGGCATTCGCTTGCAGCGCGACAAAGCCGCCGAAGCGATCACGGAAAAAATTGGCAAGCCGCTCGGCTTGTCATTGGAAGAAGCGGCACTGGGAATTCTCACCATCGCCAACTTCAACATGTCGCTTTCCGTGCGCGCGGTGTCGGTCGAGAAAGGCTACGATCCGCGCGATGCCGGCGCATTTTTCCGCCCTCGGCATGCTGATGGCCGATCTCAAGCATGATTATGTGCAGACATTCGTTCGTGAATTGGCCGAAACCACCGGCGCTGAGATCGCCGACGCTTTCGCGGTCTTGGAAAAATCGGCGACGGATACTTTGACTGAGGAAGGAAGTGGGCCGGAGCAAATTCTTCTGCGCCGGTTTTTGGACATGCGCTACCGCGGCCAAGAGTACACGTTGCCCGTGCCGGTGCCGGAAGACTTGCGCGCGCTGTCTGACTTCAGCGCGATCCGCGCGCGCTTCGATCAATTGCACCAAGAACACTATGGTCACTCGGCGCCGAAAGAACCGGTAATGATGGTCAATCTCCGTCTGTCCGCGTTGGGTAAATTCGACAATAAGTTGCCGTTGGCAACAACGTCGCGCGCCGCAGATCGCGGCGAACGCGGCCGGCGACCGGTGATCTTTGAGACGAAGGCGGCAGACTGTTCGATTTATCTGCGCAGCGGTTTCAAAGCCGGCGACCGCCTGGACGGACCGGCGGTGATCGAAGAGTTGGGCGCGACGATACTCGTTTATCCCGGCGACAGGATGCAGGTGAATGAATTCGGCCATCTGGTGATCGAGGTGGGGAGCTGAGGGGAGAATTCGGATTCGGAAGGTTGGCCGCAAAGAACGCAAAGCACTCAAAAATCGGAATCGTAGGGGCGGGTTTTTACCCTCGCCCTCTGGGAGAGGGTAAGGGTGAGGGCTTGATGCCACTGCGCGCCCTCACCTCAGTCCTCTCCCAGTGGGAGAGGAGGTAAGATCGTCACCGCGAACGATTCTGTGAGTGGCGATTATTACCATGGCCGAAGAAACCCTTAGCGAGCAACTGTCCCGTCATCTTGCCGAGCTTTGCTGCGAGCAGATTCCCGCTCCCGTTATTGACGCCGCCAAACTTCACATTCTCGATTCGCTCGGTTGCGTGATCGCCGGCTCACGATTAGAACCCGGGCGACTTGCCTACAATTTGGCGGTGGTGGCGAGCGGTGGAAATTCTAATTCGACACTGTGCGGCACAAGCTTGCGAGCATCGTATCTCGACGCCGTGCAAGCGATGGCGACGGCGGCCCATTGCGCCGAGCTGGACGACATTCACGGCGGCGCGGCGACTTGCATCGGCGCAATGATCATTCCTGCGTTGATCGCGATGGTAGAAAAATACGGCGGCGGCGGCCGGCGCTTTCTTGAGGCTGCTATCGTCGGTTACGAAACCATCGCGCGCGTCGGGCTCTCGATCGACGCGCCGAAACTTTTTGCGCGCGGCTGGTGGCCGAGCACGATTTGCGGCGCGTTCGGCGTGGCCGCCGCGGGTGCGAAATTCTTGGATTGGCCAGCCGATAAGACGGCGAACGCGATTGGCATCGCTCAGCTGCTCGCTGGTGGCATGCTCACCGGCGGTGGCGAAGGCGCGACCGCGCGGCATCTCGCTTTTGGGCATGCGGCGCAGAATGGAATTCTGGCGCTGCTCGCCACCGAGCAAGGAATGAGCGGGCCGAAGCGCGCGTTTGAAGATGCGCGCGGATTTTGTTTGACGATGTGCGCCGAGCCGAGATGGGAATTTTTGCAAAGCTTCGACAGCTATTTTCTACCGGAGGTCGCGTTTAAGCCGTATCCTTGCGCGCGCCAGTTGCACGCTGGCGTTGAAGCGCTGCTAAAGCTGGTCGCGCAATATGCGATTAGCGCGGCCGCGATTGGCGAGATCGAGCTGTTCGTGCCGACGCAGAATGCTAGCATGGTCGATCGCCCGGCGCCGCCGACTTTACGCGCGGCGACGTTGGGTAGTGGTCAGTTCGTGATGGCCGTGACGGCGCTCAGGGGTAAGATCGACTTGGCTTCCTTCGAAGAAGAGTATTTGCAGAGCGAGTCAGTGTGGCAGTTGATGGCTAAAGTGAAGGTCAGCGCGAGCACGGAGCTCGATCGGCATTTTCCGAAATACTGGTCGGGTCGAGTGACGGTAAAACTCGCTGATGGTCACGAGCACACGAAAGAGATTATCGCTCCGAAAGGCGAGAGCGAGAATCCGATGACCGTCGTTGAAGTGGAAGAAAAATTTCTTGGCTTAGCTGTGCCGGTTGTGGGCGATGAGCAGGCGCGTGAGGTTATTGCGGAGGTTCGGTCGCTGGATGCGCGTGA
>JAERMN010000641.1 GCA_016844625.1 Deltaproteobacteria bacterium | reverse complement strand
CCGTCATCCCGTTGACTTCTTTCCGCCGGGCACCCTATATGTTTAAGGACAATTTTCGGAGGTTTCGATCGCGATGACGGCAATGAAATTTGGTTCGCATTATTTACCGACTTACATTCCCGATCTCGATGGGACGGTGACGGAGTTTTACCAGAAGATGTTTTCGCAGATGGAGGAAATGGACCGGCTGCACTACGATCACATTTGGGTGACCGAGCATCACTTTGCCCACTATGGCGGCGATCTGCCGCATCCGCCGACGTTCATGGCGGCGATCGCGCGCACGACTAAGAAAATTCGTCTCGGCGTTGCTATTAACGTATTGCCACTGCATAACCCGATCGACATCGCCGAGTCCTATGCGATGGTCGATGTGATTTCCAACGGCCGCTTGGACTTCGGCGTCGGCAAGGGCAGCGAGGCGCACGAGTATCACAAGTACCGCGTCGATCAGAAGGAAGCGACCGGGCGCATGTATGAAGGCGTCGAGGTCATGCTGCAAGCGTGGTCGGACCAGCCGGTTAGCTTCAAAGGACAGTTTTACAACTATGAAAACGTGCCGGTCTATCCCAAGCCGGTGCAGCGGCCGCATCCGCGCTTTTGGGTCGGCTGCGCGCGCACCGAAGATTCGTTTCGCTGGGCAGGAGAAAATGGTTTTCATTTGATGACGCTGCCGTATCTCTATCGTGATCCGGGAGCGTTGCCGGCGTTTCTCAAAATCTATCGCGACAATTTGGCCAAGGCCGGGCGTGATGCCGGCAAAATGGATATCCTGGGCAAGTTTCATATTTACGTGTCGAGCAGTCTGGAAAAAGCCATAGAAGAGGCGGCGCCTTATCTAGACAATTATCTCGACGTTCACACGAAAGCAGATTTAGATCGCAAGGAAGCTGGATTGCTCATCCAGCGCGACGCCAAGACGCAGATCGCCGAGGGGTTTGTGCTGGCGGGCGATCCGCAGCGGGTCGCTGACACGATCCGCAAATGGAGCGAACCGAACGGGCTGACGACGATCTCCGGGACATTTCACTTTGGCGGCATGCCGCAGGAGATGGCGCTGAAAAGTATTCGCCTGTTCGCCGAGAAAGTCATGCCACAGTTCAAGTAAGAAGGGGAATCGGATTCGGAAGATTGGCCGCAAAGAACGCAAAGGTCACATAGCAGATAATTCGGATTCGGAATTTTAGCCGCAGAGAACGCAAAGTACACAAAGTAGGAATCGGACTGGTAGGGGCGGGTTTGAAACCCGCCCTTTTTCTTGACGTACTCGGCGCTTTGGCGAGAAATTCATCTTCGTTCTCACCATCGGTTGGCAAGCCTGCAGAACTGTGGCATGAGTAGAAAAAATTTTGGAACTTTTAAGGAGGCAGCATGAAAGTTAAACCTCGGCGCAAGCCGATCAAATGGCCCAACGGCGCGCGTATCGCGATCACGCCTTGCGTGGCGTTCGAAACTTGGCCGGAAGATTTGGGCGGCCCCAACACATTGCAGCAGGAGAACCGGCGCAGCTTTCCACGCAACGCCGTGACCAAAAGAAACTTGGCGACCATCACCGACACGACTTTTTTCCCCACCGGCATCACAGTGCAGAATTATCCGGAGATTTTCAAAGAGATCTCCGAGTATGGCCACGAGGTCGGCACCGAGACCTGGACCCATGATTACAGCTACATGAAGCAACGGGCCAAGGAAAAGAAGGACCTGCAAAAGACCGTCGACGCGGTAAAAAAAGTCGTCGGTACGGCGCCGGTCGGATATCTGTCCACCGGCGTATCGCCGAGCGCCTCAACGCCGGAAGTGATCCTGGAATGCGGCTACAACTACTGGATGGACCCGCAGCATGAGGAGACGCCCTACACGCTCAAGGTCAAAGGCAAAGAATTGACCGTCCTGGCCTATTTCCAAGATCTCAACGACTATTCGAGCTACCAACGCGCGGGACGAACGCCACGCGACTTGTTGCAGATGTGGAAAGATTGCTTCGATTGCCTGTACGAAGAAGGGGCCACCGATCCCAAATTCATGATGTGGGGCAATCATCCGTTTGTCGGCGGCCGGCCGTTCCGCGCGCTGTTGTTGCGCGAATTCATCCGCTACGCCAAAAAACACGGCAAGGTATGGTTCGCGACGGCGGGAGAGATCGTCCAATGGTACCGGGAAAACTATCACGACGCCCAGGTCGAAGAGTGGCCGAACTTCGCTTTCGCCGGGCGGCGCGGCAAGATCAGCGATCTGGCGAAGCTTTAGAACGTGGCCGGCCAGCCGGCGTGAAAGCTAGTTCTATTCAACTCCAGACTTGACCCCTGATTCGTGTTCAGCGTGAACTCGTGGTCGAGTTGGCCGATTACCTGGCGAAAAAACTCGAAACCCTGCGCCCCGATGAAGCCAGCGCCGCGCGTGTCCTGCGCGAGTTGGTCAAGAACCAGCGGTTAGGGTGAGCGGGAGTTTTTGGCTGATCCATCGGCATTGAACGGTTTTGAGCGTACAGGGATGAGAAAAGCAAGTTCTACGCCACTGAGTTTCCGTTTCGGGGTATTTTTATGGCTCAGCGAGTGCGGCGCATAATCGATTACGCGAACAGGACCGTTCGTCTGACGGATGAACGCCTGCTTCACATACTTGAACATTCGGAGATGGCGGGCCAGGAGCGGAGGATTCGGGAAGTTTTACAAAAACCAGATTTTGTCTTCACCAGTCACAAAGACTCCTCAGTCCATGTATACTATCGGCATTACTCGCGCAGCCCGGTTGGGTCAAAGCATTTGATGGTGGCGGTTAAGATTTTAGAACAAGACGCATTCGTGATCACGGCCTTCTTTACTGACGAGGTTAAGGGAGGGGAACAGATATGGCCAAAAAAGTAGCGCGGTTAAGGGTATGGTTTGACGAAGAAGGTGACTTCCTTGAGGTGACCTTCGCTAAACGTAAGGGATCATTCCGAGCCATAGGCCCGGATGTTTACGAGCGCATCGACAGCAAAGGGAATGTTATCGGATTTGCTATTTTTAACTTTTTGAAGCACGACCGGAAAACCATCGAGATTCCTTTAGAGGAAGCGAAGTTCGCCGTCGGACGATGACTGTGGGCAATGCCTTGGAAATGACTCGTAAGCCCCAAGCGAACCATCAATGAATGCCTCAGAAACGCCTCACCCATCGACGCCCGCCGGAGGGCCCTTATTAATCAGGTGCTGTGTAAAAGGCTCAGAAATGGCTCAATCGGCTCACAAAGGGCTCAGCGAGGAAAGCCGAAAACGGTTCGAGAAAGCTCGGCAGAATCCCGCACTGTTCGACGATGCGGAACAACTCCGCACGGCCCTCCTCGACTTCATCGCCGACTTCGCCAACTGGGACAACTCCACCGTCCGCGAATACCTCGACACCAGCCGCGCGCTCACGCAGGCCGCGCACGAGGCGCCGGTCGGATATCTGTCCACCGGCGTATCGCCGAGCGCCTCAACGCCGGAAGTGATCCTGGAATGCGGCTACCACTACTGGATGGACCCGCAGCATGAGGAGACGCCCTACACGCTCAAGGTCAAAGGCAAGGAGCTGACGGTGTTAGCGTATTTCCAAGATCTGAACGATTATTCGAGCTACCAGCGCGCCGGCAGGACGCCGCGCGATTTGTTGCAAATGTGGAAAGACTGCTTCGATTGCCTGTACGAAGAAGGCGCCACCGATCCCAAATTCATGATGTGGGGCAATCATCCGTTTGTCGGCTACGCCAAGAGCCATGCGAATGTTTGGTTTGCCACCGCCGGCGAGATCGTCAAATGGTACCGGGAAAACTATCACGACGTTCAAGTCGAAGAGTGGCCCAACTTCGCCTTCGCTGGGCGGCGCGGCAAGATCAGCGATCTGGCGAAATTGTAAAGAAGAGGGATTAGCCGCTCAAGAATATTCGGAATCGGAGAATTAACCAAGGAAGCTTCGGGTCGGACCTGTGTAAGATATTGAATCGCTGATATAAGATTGGCAAATAGACATGTTTTGGAGGCTTAGCCGCAGGTTTTTTGCATTGAAACGCTCTCTCTAAGAGACCAGCGCCCAATTAGCATCGGAGCCCGTTCAAACCGTTCAAGCAGTTCTATCGTTTCACTCCGTTCAAGACGTCACACCGCGGGTTGCAATCGTTCCAGGAAGAAAAGGGGAAAGGCTGGTTTAATTTCCGGTTCACCATCAGCCGGATTACAGTGAAACTCCATGACACTTCGAGAAGTAACCCGCACGGTCATTAGTCTTGTGGGAAAGGGGAATTTAACAGGGTCTAGTTTTATTGCCTTCCGGGGGAGGATCTATTTACGCGATAGGGATGTCGTAACCGCACACCCGGCAACTCACGATCGGGTCATAGCCCGTGACTTGCGCGCACCGATCGGCGGCAATGAATGGGAAGAAAACGGGTCAAGTCGCTTCTTGGTTTTACACTCGGTCGCGGCACGTCCAAAGCGTTAGGCCGTGCGATTCGTACACTGATGCTCAAGCAAGGACGATCGATTCTGCTGAAAAACCCTCTATCGTTTTTTTCGTTTTTTAGGCCGTTGGCGGGTGAGCCACAGTTTGTAGCGGGTATCAATTTTCCACTCCACCATTT
>JAERMN010000640.1 GCA_016844625.1 Deltaproteobacteria bacterium | reverse complement strand
TTTATTTAAAATAGGTCATTGACTCGATTACCGCCGGTGATTACACTCGATCTACTTAGAATCTTATTCGTAGGAGGATAGCTTCCGATGTCTACTCGTAAACGTGGGATGTTTCTGATGGCAGTTGGTCTGTTCGCCGTTATCGGTCTATCGCAAGTCATCCTGGAGAACTTGGCGGATGCCCGCGCCGGCGGTGGCCGTTCCTTTGGTTCGCGCGGTTCGCGCAGTTATCAAGCACCGAGCCGGCCGGCGCAACCCTCTCAGCCGCGGCGCGACGCGACGGCCCAGCAGGCGCAGCAGCCGGCGTCGATGATGCCGCAATCGGGTGGTTTTATGCGTGGCCTCGGCACCGCGGTACTCGGCGGATTCTTAGGCTCGATGCTTTTTTCCGGTCTGGCCAACGCGACCGGCATGGGCGGTTTGGGGGGCGGTTTGGGCGGCAGCGGCTTTGGCATGGTAGAAATCCTGCTCTTCGGCGGCTTGGCGTATTTCATATATCGTAAATACAAATCGTCCCAGGCCGCGGCGGCGCCGGGTTACGGCTCGATGCAGTATCAAGACGCGCAGTCTCAGGTGCCGCCTGCGTCGAGTTATTCCAATACTCCGCTGGTTCAGGAGCCGTTGCCGTTCAACGGTATCGACTATCGATCGTTGACGATGATGGACCGGACCTTCGATCCCAATCTGTTTGTGAAAACAGCCCAGGACATTTTCTTCAAAGTCCAGGGCGCCTGGAACAAGCAAGACACCGGCGCGCTGCGCATGCTCTGTGGCGCGGAGTTGCTGAAGAGCTGGGAAGAAGAGTTGGCGCAGCAGAAACTGCGCGGGCACAAAAACCGCATGGACAATATCGCGCTGCGCGAAAGCGAGATCACCGAAGTGTGGACTGAAAGCGGCGAAGATTTTATCACGGTGAGACTGTTCGCTAACTTGCTCGACTACACGGCCGACGACAGGGGCACTGTAGTTAGCGGCAGCGATACGGAGCCGGTACAGTTCCAAGAGTTCTGGACATTCACCCGCCCGGTCGGGCCGAATACGTGGAAGTTGACGGCGGTGCAGCAGGCATAGTTTAGATAAAGTTGTGCAATGCTAACCGGCAGCGCAGTTCGTTCTGCGCTGCCGGTTTTTTTTGACTGGACGACAGAGGTTAGTTGCTGGCGCTGACCTGCTTACGCAACGACGGCTTCTTTGAACGGCGTGTGGCTCGGGATTTTAGGCACGCGGGTGCGCGGGTTGCCGTTTACGCCGGTGTTGCCGGCGCCGAGCAGCAGCATTCTTCCCGTGCCAGTGTTGCAAAGCTGGTAAGACTCGCCGGACTGAAGCAGCACGGTGTCGTGCTGTTTCAGCACGAACGCTTTGTGCGGCGTGCGCACGGTGCACTCGCCTTCTAGACACATGAAAATATGATCGTCGTTTTCATGATAGTGCATGTCGTCCTGCTGGTTGGGCTCGCAGTTGATCACCCAGAAATAAGCGAGATCGGTGCGCCAGAGACTTAAGTGGTTGATCTCGGGGTGGGCGTCGGCTTCCTGTATCGGGTTTTTCATCTCGACCATGACATTCCTCCTTGTTTATTTTAAATCAGTTCAATTCGTTCCAGTCGTTCAAAACGTTCCAGCGGTTCGGATGTGGACATCAACCATGCGCTCTTGGCGGGCGCTCTTTGGGTTTCACCAACCGGCCATGGGTGCCGTCGCAGTAGGGGTGATCTTTCGATTTCCAGCAGCGGCAGATGGCGATGGTTTCAGGTTGGTCAAATTCCAACACGGTAGGTTGGATGTTCGTCGCGGCATGGGAGCCGTCGCAAAACGGCAAATTTTTGCTGCGCGTGCAGCGGCAATAGGCGACGCTTTTCGATTCTTGCCTGACAACCGTCGGTTCGATCAGGTCTTCATAGGATAGTGGCATTATTTCTCCTTCCAATAAAAGCGTTCCACTCGTTCAAGCCGTTCAAAACGTTCCATTCGTTTAGGACGGTTCAAAAGTTCAACGGTTCAATGTTCAGGTCATTGTCCGCGTCGTAATAGTCTTAGCGCATTTCGTCCAAAGATATCCGCCCGCTCGTCATCGGTCAATGGGAGTTCCTCAATGATTTGCTTCGCGCGCGGCAGGAGCGGCAAAAGCGGCGGCGCGTCGCTGCCGAAGAGCAACTGCTTGGCGCCGATGCATGTAGAGCTTTTTCAAATACTCGCTCGGCTTCTTGGTGATCAGCATCGGCTCGTAGGGGCCCAAGCCCGAAGCTTGGTCGCCGAGCTCGTAGGCGTAGTCCATGCGGCCGATGACATCGCAGATACCGCCGCCGAGATGGCAGCCGACGAATTTAAGATCGCCGTGCCGCTCGAAGACGCCGCGCACGATCAGCCGGGCGATGCTCAAACATTCGTCGAACGGCCGGCCGACGCTCGACGCCAAACGATAGTCGCGCATGCGTTCTTCGCCATAACCGACCGACGGCGCGTGCATCATCAGCGGGATGCCGAGGCTCGAGACCAATTCAAAAAACGGCTCGGCTTCATCGTCGTCGGGATAAGCATGTTGATGGCTTGAATTGATCAACACACCGTTCAAGCCGTACTCGGTGATGGCGCGTTCGAGTTCTTTTAAGAAGGGTGCGCCGCCGCAGGGCAGCGTGCTGGTGAAGACAATAATGCGGTCTTTGTACTTCTGCTGGATCGCCGCGCCGTACTCGTTCCAGCGGCGCAGAAAGGCGAGCGACTCGTCGTTCGATTTGTCTTTGAGATAATGGATCGTGTTGCTGACAACGCAGCGCTCTATGCCGGCTTTCTCGTGGGCTTCGAGCAAGTTCTCGATGGTCAGCGGCGACGCCCCGCCCCAGCGCCGTTCCTGCGCCATCTCCGGCGGATAAACATGGGCATGCCAGTCGATGATCATAGTTCAGACTCCTTCATGAATGGTTTGCGCGCCTCTAGCGGTGTGTTCCGGGGAGTGGTTTCTTCCCCCGTTCGACGGAGGAAGACCGTACATTAAATTCAAAGACTATCTAGCTCTGATTCCCAACTCCGCTTGCGCTTCGCGCAAGAACGTTAGGTCCGCCACGTCGCTCGGCGCCACTTCGCGTGTTACTTTGTTGCTGCGGCGTGCTTGGTCGATCACCAGCTTGAGTCCGTCTTCCGGCACGGCGCCGTCGGCGTTGAATAAATTTCTGAGCGCGTCGTAGGACGCGTAGGCGAACTCCCGCTCGACCTTGCCCCAGCTCATGAAGGTACGCACAGACTCGTCGCGATTGTCCCTGATAAATCGATTGGCGCGGATTGACGCTTTGATGACACGGCGAATCTCCTGCGGCTTTTCTTTGATCTTGCGGGTATTCGTACCCAGACCGAGATACGGAAAATTAAACAGCTCATAGGCGCGCGCCAAAATCTGGTAGCCTTGTTTTTCCAACTGCGTGTCGGCCGGCGGCGACATGACGACGACGTCGACTACGCGCTGCATCAAGGCGGTCATGCGCGCGGCGTCGGAGCCCAAAGCGAGCACTTTGATTTCTTTTTCCGGGTCGATACCGGCCTGCTTGATCATCATGCGCGCGGCGACATCCGGCGTCGCGCCGAAGCTGCTGATGCCGAGAGTTTTTCCTCTCAAGTCTTTGAGCGTTTTCACTTCCGGCTGAGCGATCAA
>JAERMN010000172.1:5704-12487 GCA_016844625.1 Deltaproteobacteria bacterium | reverse complement strand
ATGAACCGCTTGCTCAGGGTTGGCCGAGGCAATACCGACTGTCATGGAGTGGCAGCGGCTGGCGATGATTTTCCGCCGGGCAAACAAACGCGACAACAGCAAGGTGTTGACTCTAGGAACAAAAACAAACTCCGCGATGCGCCAGCTTATGGCAAATTCGTCTCGCCCATCAGGTAACGGTCGCACTCGCGCGCGGCGCCGCGCCCTTCATTGATCGCCCACACCACCAGGCTCTGGCCGCGCCGGCAATCGCCGGCGGCAAACACACCGCGCACGTTGGTCGTGAACTGGCCGTGTTCGGCCTTGGCATTGGAGCGCGGGTCGCGCTCGACGCCCAACTGGCTCAACACGGTTTCTTCCGGCCCGAGAAAGCCCATGGCGAGCAGCACCAGATCGGCTTTAAGCACCTGGTCCGAACCAGGCACCCGCCTAGGAATAAAAGCGCCCTGCTCGTTCTTAGTCCATTCGACATCGTAGATATGCATTTCCTTAACGTTGCCGCGGTCGTCACCGACAAATTTCTCACCTGTGGTCAGATAAACGCGCGGATCGGCGCCGAAGCGCGCGGCCACTTCTTCCTGACCGTAATCGAGCTTGTAAACTTTGGGCCATTCGGGCCAGGGATTGTCCGGCGGGCGCGTATCCGCTGGGCGCGGCAAGATTTCTAATTGAGTTAAGCTTTTACAGCCGTGGCGCATCGCTGTGCCGACGCAATCGGTGCCGGTGTCACCGCCGCCGACGACGATCACATGCTGGTCTTGCGCGGCAATAAAATTGCCGTCTTTATGCCCGGAGTCGAGCAAACTCTTGGTATTGGCGCGGAGAAAATCCATCGCCAGGTAAATGCCCTTGAGATCTCGCCCTGGAATCGCCAGATCGCGCGCCTTGGTTGCGCCGGTGCAGATCACCACTGCGTCGAAATTATTGATCAATTGCGTCGCCGGCAGGTCGACGCCGATGTGCGCGTTGGTGACGAATTTGACGCCTTCGGCGGCCATCAGGTCGACGCGCCGCTGGACGATATTTTTGTCGAGCTTCATGTTCGGGATACCGTACATGAGCAGCCCGCCGATGCGGTCGGCACGTTCATACACGGTGACTAAGTGGCCGGCGCGATTGAGCTGCGCGGCGCAGGCCAACCCTGACGGTCCGGAGCCGATCACCGCAACTTTTTTGCCGGTGCGTTTTTCCGGCGCTTCGGCGTTTACCCATCCTTGGGCGAAACCGTTGTCGATGATCGCGGCTTCGATGTTCTTGATCGTCACCGGCAATTCATTGAGCCCGAGCACGCAGGAACCTTCGCAGGGAGCCGGACAGACTCGGCCGGTAAATTCGGGAAAATTGTTGGTTTTATGCAACCGATGCAACGCCTCGTGCCATAGCCCGCGATAGACCAGATCGTTCCATTCCGGAATCAAATTGTTGATCGGGCAGCCCGATGCCATGCCGCTGATCAACTGGCCGGTGTGGCAAAAAGGAATGCCGCAATCCATGCAGCGCGCGCCCTGCTGTTGCAGTTTCGCTTGCGCAAAGTGCTCATGAAACTCGTTCCAATCCTTAACCCGCTCCAACGGCGAACGATCTTGCGGCAGTTCGCGTTCGAACTCCATGAATCCAGTTGGTTTACCCATCCCTCAATCTTCTCTTTCTCTCAGCAGAGGTGTTAACCAGAGCGATTTCAAAAAAATGTACCGCACCGATAGGCCGGCGAAAAAATTCGAAATCCGAATATCGAAATCCGAAACAAACCGCAGCCAAATAAGTCAAAACCCGAGCAATTCCAAAACGAGGAATCCGAATCAGGGTTGTTTGGAACATTGTATTTTTTGGTCATTTGAAATTGTTTCGGATTTCGTGCTTCGAATTTCGTGCTTTCTCTTTGGGTCATTTGAAATTGTTTCGGTCCACGGGCCTCTTTCGAGTTTCGAGTTTTGTCTGCTTCTCATCCCTTGCGGATCAGTTCCCGCTCACTCGCGAGGCGTCATTCTTATTGGCCTCAAACGCGGCCATGAGCGCGTCGTCGCCGACTAAGCCCTTGGTTTCAGCTTCCTGCAACGCTTCAAGCACCCGGCGATAATCCCTCGGCATCGCCTTGACGAACTTGGCCGAGGTCTCTTGCCAGAGCGCCAACAATTGCCACGCCCGCGCGCTGCGAGTGTAGATCGCATGGCGCTTGAGCAGTTCTTCGACTTCCTGCAAGTCGCGGTCATCGAGGCGCTCGAGACTGATCGTTTCCAAGTTACAGCGATTTTTAAACGTGCCGTCTTCATCGAGCACGTAGGCGATGCCACCGGACATACCGGCGGCGAAATTACGCCCCGTCTTGCCAATGACGATAACCCGCCCGCCGGTCATGTACTCGCAGGCGTGATCGCCGACACCTTCGACCACCGCGCGCGCGCCGCTGTTGCGCACGGCGAAGCGCTCGCCAGCCATGCCGCGAACATAGGCTTCGCCGTTGGTGGCGCCGTAAAGGGCGACGTTGCCGACGATGATATTTTCCTCCGCCGTGAACGTCGATCCTGCGGGCGGATACAAAATTACTTTGCCGCCGGACAGCCCTTTGGCGAAATAATCGTTGGCATCGCCCTCAAGTTCGAGCGTCATGCCGGGCGGCACGAAGGCGCCGAAGCTCTGCCCCGCCGAACCCTGAAAGTGAAAATGGATCGTGTCTTCCGGCAACCCTTGCGGGCCGTAGCGGCGCGTCACCTCGCTGCCGAGGATCGTGCCGACGACGCGGTTGGTGTTGCGAATATCCAGTTTCGCTTTGACCTTTTCCTTGCGCTCCAACGCCGGCGCCGCCAGATCGAGCAATACTTGATTGTCGAGAGCATTTTCCAATCCGTGATTCTGGGGAATCTGACAGTACCGTCCGACTTCCGGCCCAACCTGCGGCTGATAGAGGATCGCCGCGTAGTCGAGTCCCTTGGCCTTCCAGTGCTCCACGGCGCGGCGCACTTCGAGCCGATCGGTTCGCCCGACCATCTCGTTGATCGTGCGGAAACCGAGTTTGGCCATGTGCTCGCGCATCTCCTGGGCGATCATGCGCATGAAGTTGACGACGTAAGCCGGATCGCCGGCGAATTTCTTGCGCAGCTCGGGATTCTGCGTCGCCACGCCGACGGGACAGGTGTCGAGATGACAGACGCGCATCATGATGCAGCCAAGCGTGACCAGCGCGGTCGTCGCGAAACCGAACTCCTCAGCGCCGAGCAACGCGGCGATGACCACATCGCGGCCAGTCTTCAATTGACCGTCGGTCTCCACCGCGATGCGGCTGCGTAAATTATTCAGCACCAAAGTCTGGTGCGTTTCCGCCAAGCCCAATTCCCAGGGCAAGCCGGCATGCTTGATGCTCGTCTGCGGCGAGGCACCGGTGCCGCCGTCGTGGCCGCTGATGAGCACCACGTCGGCGTGGCCTTTGGCCACTCCAGCGGCGATCGTCCCGACACCGATCTCGGAGACGAGCTTGACGCTGATGCGCGCGTGATGATTGGCGTTCTTGAGATCGTGAATCAACTGCGCCAGATCTTCGATGGAATAAATATCATGGTGCGGCGGCGGCGAGATCAGCCCGACACCGGGTGTCGAGTGACGCACTTTGGCAATCCATGGGTAAACTTTACGCCCCGGCAGCTCGCCGCCTTCGCCCGGCTTGGCGCCTTGCGCCATCTTGATCTGCAGCTCGCGCGCTTGGGTCAAATAATAACTGGTCACACCGAAGCGCCCCGAAGCGACCTGTTTGATCGCGCTGTTTTTCGAGTCGCCGTTGGCTTCGAGGACGTAACGCGCCGGATCTTCGCCGCCCTCGCCGGTGTTGCTCTTGCCGCCGATGCGATTCATCGCGATGGCAAGCGCTTCATGCGCTTCTTTGCTGATCGAACCATAGGACATCGCGCCAGTCTTAAAACGTTTCACCAGCGCATCCACCGGCTCCACTTCTTCGATGGCAATTGGATTCGCCGCGTATTTCAGCGCCATCAAACCGCGCAAGGTCGCCATCCGTTCCGACTGATCGTCGATCAGCTGGGTGTATTCCTTGAATGCGCGGTAATCGTTGTTGCGGCTCGCCTTCTGCAGCAGATGAATCGTGCGCGGGTTGAATAAATGCAGCTCGCCGTCCGCGCGATATTGATACTGGCCGTAGACTTCTAAGGTGTGGCCGTTCAGGGGATAAGTCGGGAAAGCGCGCGCGTGTTGCTGCTCGGCTTCGCGGGCGACTTCTTCTAGGCCGATGCCGCCGACACGCGACGGCGTCCAAGTAAAATATTTATCAACTAACTCTTGCCCCAAGCCGACCGCTTCGAAAATCTGCGCGCCGCAGTAAGACTTGATCGTCGAGATGCCCATTTTGGCCATCACTTTGACCACGCCTTTGTAGACGGCTTTATCGTAGCCCTTTACGGCGTCGAGGTAAGTAATGTCCTTGAGCAAACCCTCGTCGATCATGTCGTTCAAACATTCGTAGACTAAATAGGGATTGATCGCCTGTACGCCGTAACCGAGCAACAAGCAGAAGTGATGCACTTCGCGCGGCTCGCCCGACTCGAGCACCAAGCCAACCCTTGTGCGCGTGCCGGAGCGGATTAAATGATGATGCAAGCCCGAAGCGGCCAAGAGCGCTGGTATCGGCGCATGCGCGCGGTCGACGCCCTTGTCGGAAAGAATCAGAATCGTCGTGCCGCTCGCGATCGCTTGATCGGCAGCTTCGAACAGCTCGTTTAACGCGCGCTCCAACCCAGCTTTGCCTTCGCTCGGATTGAAAAGTATCGGCAGCGTCTTCGACTTGATGCCCGGCTGATCGATCTGGCGAAGTTTTTCCATGTCAGCGTTACGCAGGATCGGATCGTGCAAGCGCAACTGCCGGCAACTTTGCGGACTGGGCTCGATCAGATTGCCCTCGGTGCCGATCGTCAGAGTGGTCGACGTGATCAATTCTTCGCGTATCGGATCGATCGGCGGATTGGTCACCTGCGCGAACAGCTCTTTGAAATAGTTATAGAGCAGCTGGGGCTTGTCGGAGAGCACGGCCAATGGTGTGTCTGTGCCCATGGAGCCCACCGGCTGAATGCTGTTTTGCGCCATCGGTCCGATATTCACGCGCAGGTCTTCAAAATTATAACCAAAGGCCTGTAAGCGTTGCAGCGTCGCTTGGTGATGGGCCACTGGCTCTATCTCCGGAACGCCGGGTAGATCGTCGAAGCGGACGAGATTTTCTTTTAGCCAATTGCCATAGGGCTCGGCCGACGCCATCTCCTGTTTGATCTCTTCATCGCTGATGATGCGCCCTTCTTTGGTATCGACGAGAAACATTCTGCCTGGCTGGAGACGGCGCTTCTCAAGCACGCGTTCGGGCGGCACTTCGAGCACACCGACTTCGGAAGCCATGATTACCAGATCGTCCTTGGTCACATAGTAACGCGACGGCCTGAGACCGTTGCGGTCGAGCACCGCGCCGACGACGGTGCCGTCGGTGAAAGCGATCGACGCCGGGCCGTCCCACGGTTCCATCAAGCTGCTATGATACTCGTAGAACGCCCGCTTGTTCTCATCCATGCTCTCATGATTCTCCCACGGCTCTGGGATCATCATCATGACCGCATGGGGCAAAGAGCGCCCGCTCAAGGCGAGCAGCTCCAGGCAGTTATCGAACTTGGCCGAGTCGCTGCCGTCTTCTTGGATGATCGGAAAGACTCTTTTTAAGTCGTCGCCAAAGAGCTTTGAAACGAGCATGCTTTGACGCGCATGCATCCAGTTCTCGTTGCCGCGCAGAGTGTTGATCTCGCCGTTATGAATCAAGTAGCGATAGGGATGAGCCCGGCCCCAGCTGGGAAAAGTATTGGTGCTAAAACGCGAGTGCACCACCGCGATCGCCGATTCGATCAGCGGATCGGAGAGATCGGGGTAAAACGTCACCACCTGGCGCGGCGTCAACATGCCTTTGTAAATCAAGGTTCGGCAGGACAGGCTCGACACGTAGAAGAAGTCTCCGCCCGGCAGGCCGCCGTAGCGGATCTCGTTCTCGGCGCGCCGGCGAATCACGAAGAGCTTTCGTTCGAAGGCGAGATCGTCCGTGATCGACTCGGCGCGGCCGATAAAAACTTGCCGCACAAACGGCTCGGAGGCCTTGGCGGTCTCACCGAGATACATGTTATCGGTCGGCACTTTGCGCCAACCGAGACACTTCTGGCCTTCTTCGGCGACAATTCGCTCGATGATTTTTTCGAACTGCTGGCGCTGCTGGCGCTGGTCGGGCGAGAAAATCATGCCGACGCCATACTCACCGGGGTCGGGCAGTTGAAAGCCCAGACCAGCGCAGGCGTCGGTCAGAAAAGCGTGCGGGATCTGCATCAAAATGCCGGCGCCGTCGCCGGTGTTCTCCTCGCAACCGCAAGCGCCGCGATGATCGAGATTCTGCAGCACTGTCAGCGCCTGCTCGACGATCTCGTGCGATCTCTCGCCTTTGATATGAACGACAAAACCGACGCCGCAGGCATCATGCTCAAAGCGCGGATCATAAAGACCTTGCTTCTTGGGCCAACCAGGCTGATTCATAGAACTACCCCTCGCAAATTACTTGCAGAACTAACCATAAAGTTTGTCGATGGAAGTCTACCCTTATTCCTTTTATTCCGGCGGAGGCCGGAATCCAGGCTTTTCTTGAACTCGATCTGGAGCCAACCTGGATGCCGGCCGGAGTTTATCCTGAGCCTCGTCGAAGGGCCGGCATGACGAACTTTCACTTCGCCGGAAGGCGCAGCATTTCAACTATCATCGAGAGTG
>JAERMN010000172.1:0-5671 GCA_016844625.1 Deltaproteobacteria bacterium | reverse complement strand
GCGTCCAGTTCGAGCGCCTGGCCTTCCTTGGCGGTGGACAGGACTATTTTCGTCACCGTCCGGGTCACGCCTTCAACCGAACGGATCTGCCCCAACAACTTTTCCAGCGATCCGGTGTTGGCGGATTTCACCTTGAGAATAAAACTTTCATCGCCGGTGACATGGTGGCATTCCAACACGTCTCGATAACGCAACATCGCGGTCGCGAATTGATCGATATCGCGCTGGTTACCGATGGACACACCGATGAAAGCGGTAACATCCTTGCCGACTTTCTTGCTGTCCAATAGAGCTTGGTATCCGGTGATGACACCGCTCGCTTCGAGCTTCTTTACTCGCTCCATAACCGCCGGCGTCGACAAGTCCACCTCGTCGGCAATGTCGGCGAGGCGGGTCCGGCCGTTATTTTGCAGAATAAAAAGTATTTTTAAATCTATTTGGTCTAGCAAATTAATTAAATTAGGCGAAAGAGCATTTTAAGCTAAATTTCTTATGGCATTGACGCAAAATATTGTCAATGGCCCAGGTCGCCAAATTCCCCTTTTTGCCGAATTTAACCGCGCGCCACAATCGTGAAAGCGCGCCAGAGGTGCAGTTTAATCCGGGTAAATAACGGAGGTGAACCGGCGCTACCAAGATTAGCTTACGGAAGGACGGCTTTGGGCGCGGGAAAGCCACCGCGCAATCAACCTGGGTACGGCGACGTTGCGAAAATGAAGAACCGCGCAGCAACCTGCAGGGTATCAAAAACTGGGGATAACATGTGTCCTCAAGGCGTCACCCCCGAATGTGTTTATCGTGGTTCGACTGTGCGCACCAGCGTTCGACCCAGAGGCTCTCGGCGGGCGACCCTGAGCCACGTCGAATGGGTCGCGGGGCCAGTCCCGGCCCCGCCTGGATTTCCACTTAAAGCCTGCGGGAATGACGGAATGCGAATAGGCAATTAACCTAACGCAGTAAGCAGTGGAGAATCGACCCACAGAGAATGATTGATCGATTACGATGTAGATCGAGCTTGATGCGCGTTTCGCGCCTCGGCCCATGGCGTCAGAGAATTTGATTTTTTTTGTGGCGAGAATTGCGAGGCGAAGCAGAAGCTCGGTTGAAGCCGGCACGGAGTCATAGTTTCGCACCGCCATCAACCGAGCGATTTGGTTACATCATAGGAAAATCGAGCGCCGGCTTCGCCGCGGCACTGAAAGACTCAGTAGCCCAAGGGCACTGAATCGCGATACTGGGATGCGCCGTGATCAGTTTATCCAACAACTGGCGGGCGCGAACATCGGCGCCACCCGCTTTCACCGCTTCATTGAGCGCCCACGCGGCGCCGACGATGTTGCCCTGGCCTTGCAGACTCACGCCGAGATTGCGGTAAGCGCTCGCCCGCAACCAGTCCATTTCGATCGCCGCGCGGCAATACTTCTCGCCCTCGACGAAGCGTCCCAAAGCATTGAGGCAGTAACCAATATTATTGTGCAGTACATAACTGACCTTAGGTTTCTTGGGCGCCAACGCCAACGCCTCGGTGAAATGCTTGAGCGCCACGTCAAGCTTGCGCTCATCGGTAGCGATCTGGCCCAAAGCGAGATGACAGTGAGCCGCCTGTTCGGCGTTCTTGTTGGCGCGAATGTAACCTTCAAGCAATTGCAGCGCCGAATCTATTTTGTTAATTCCCCGGTAAAAGCCGACGACGAAAAGCATCCAGCGAAAATAATCTTCATCGGTCTTGCTGCTCTTCAGTCGTGCCAGCAAAAGCCCTTCAGTATCTTGAGCCGGTTCCGGCAACGCCAACGCAGTAGTTTTTTTGTCTGAGATGCTCATGGGCAAGCAATTAGAGCAAGCCCGGTACCAAGACACTCAACCACTTGGAAGTACCAAGTTCAGGGCAAAAATCAATATTTCACACCAACCTGCAAAGGCCCAAACGGGATAATCCCCTGTTTTCACAATCAAACAAGGCACCCAGGCCCGACGAGTTAAGACCGCTCGGAAAGCAAAACTAGCTGCGACGATCTAATATCAACGATGGTCGCCTCGGCAACGGATGCAACGAAACGGCCGGAGAGACAGGGAAACTGTAAGGAGAATTTACAGGATCAAGTTCTCCCCTTGAACAGATGGATCGTTCCCATGCCTTGAATCTGATGGGTGACTGGTGCGGACCAGCGATCCGACACCGAATGAAATGCAAACCGGGGCGCGTTACCGAAAGATCACGCACTGTGCGAGAAGAAAAAAAGGCTAAAGAAGAAAATTCTTTTCAAGGAAACGTCTGTGCTTCTTGACCTGCCTGCTAACTAATGGGTGACCCCTTTTCTTTGACCAGACTACATGCCGGACTTTGCGTCTCTCACCAAAGTTGTAACGTGGCATTTCGCCCAAGGCGCCTTGTAAGGGTCTGCCCCGCAGGTAACGTCGCCAATGATGTATTTGTCATATCCTTTGTTATCCGCACTTTTGGTTTTGCCCAAGCCCCATCCATCGTCGCCTTTTTTGGGGCAAAACTGGGCAAACCCCAATATATTTGAACATTGGTTGTACGTCACACCAGTCCCAACTACGGGAATTAGGTAGCATCGTCCTTCCGTTTTTCCGGCCAAGAAGACGTTCTCGAAATCAGAATAGATGGAGGCAACCTGCCCGTTGCCTAGTTCCGTGCAAAACCCAATGCCGACAGAGGCCGCGCCCGAGCAATTTAATCCACCCATGAGCAGGTTGTAGACTTGGGTTTTGCTCGTGGGGGGTATGTAAAACGTTGTGTACCCCGACGTTTCGTCAGTGGCATTCGCCTGCAAGAGTTTGGCCTCTATTTTCTGATATTGGCCATCCGCACCTTTAGTGCCGCAAAGAGTTTGTTCCATTGCTATTGGCAGATCCGGCGCGGATTTGACGATGGCTACAGCGCTAACACTAACATTCGCACTCTTGGCGGTCGGGATGCCAAACAAATTAAACAATGGCGTAAGAAAGAGCGGCGACTCCATCGGGGTATTAGGAGTACCGCCATAGGGATTATTGGTTTCCAGAGCGACACGCACACCATTAGCGCCAGCGATAGTGCTGCCCTGCGCCGTGAAAGTATTTGTACTGGAATTGTAATTTACATAAGTAATATTCGCGCTGCCGATCTGATTATTTGGGCTATCGAGATAGTTGTTCGTCGAGTTGAAAGCTTTGGCTCTATTTTCCACTTGGGTCGTATCACCCGTGTGTATTGCCGATGCCGCCGCCAAAGCCGCCGCGTCTACCGCCGGCTGCCCTTGCGATCGAATATACGTGAGGTGGCCAGTGTCCAAACCCATGCCTACCATGATCATGAGGAGAACGATCATTAGTGTTACAAAAACGAGAACAGCGCCCTCTTCGTTTCTAATCGGCTTCACGTTGACCTCCGAATTTACCCATTAGGAATATCATAAGTCGCAGTACTCGAATTGACATTCGAACTTAAGATACACGTAACATTTTGCTCGTAACGCTGATAGTTGTACCGCATGCGGGTGGATCGCGTTAGCGTACGAGAAGCTGGGACATTCGCGCCCAAGAAATTCATCAATCTATAAAGCGTAAAACTGTAGTTTCCGCTCACTTGCACTTCAACGCTTTCGCTACACGGGGGCGGTCCGACGCCCGCATCATCTTCATAAAATGTGACTATGATTTGTCGGCCCGTGAGATACCTTGGAATCCTATTTTGCACCTTATTGCTGATTGTAGCTGCGTCCGCGACTGCAAAATCAGCATCGATGGCGTTGCCACCGGTTTTTTCCAATTGACTCCCAATTCTTGCGCCATCTCGTGCGGCTACGGCGATAAGATTCCCCATATAAAACGCAATGCCGAAATCCACTGCAACCATCAGCGCGCCTAGCAGAATAGGAGTTATCAGGGCAATCTCAACGAAACTTTGCCCCTTATCTTTTCTCCCGTTAGTGTTGTGAGTGACATTCATGAAAGATATCCTCTGTGCACCTACATCGAAGAGAGGGAGTCGTAATCAAATATCTACTAAGGTGTACCTCCACCCACACATCCCGATTGATGCTCCCATCTCATCTCCGTTATACGATCAACGGTTACAGATGGGGGCACCGGGGCCCCTAGCAAGCGCAGTACCCGATAAAAGAAAAAGTTGTATTGACCTTGAACCCTCACTAGTACCTGTTGATTGCAAGTGCCGGCCGAGCCAGGAGCCGGATATTGGACAGTTATGGAGGCTCCTGTTAAGAGGGCTGCCGGTAACCGTGCGGCGGTTTCATTAAAAATATTACCGAACGAATAACATGCAGGCATGCTGCAAGTAGTATTGCCCGCCACCAGAGTAGAATCCGACGCCGCGATGCGCGCACCTTCTCGCGCGGCGTTCTGAGCGATTTGGCTGGTGTAAAACGCTAGGCCAAAATCAGCGGGTATCCACGCAACGATAATGAGCAATATGAAGGCGATTGTGAATTCGACCATCGCTTGACCTTTGCTGGTCAAGGAAGAGCGCAGAGACTGTGTGATGCCGCGGGGCTTATCAGCGGTATAGTCGTTCATAGATCATCTGTATCCGCTGGTTTATTCCGAGCGCTTCAATATAGGGATTGGCCTTCATGAGGATTACGAGAGTGTTTTTGCCTTTTTGATAACCGCTACGCACAGCCGGTCGATCTCGAAATCGATTCCGCCGATCCGGCAGCCGAGCGCGTACAGCAGCTTGTAAAGAATCAAAAGATTCTCCATCGGTTTCCCGTCGACGAGGGCGCGCGCCCACTCCTCGATCGGCTTCTTGAGCTCGTCTAAAGCACTGTTCATTTGTACATCTCTGTGCTTTTCTAAGGCTTCCGGAACTTCGATGCCGCCGATCTCAAGCGCCTTTAGACTTCCATCGTGAACGAGAAATAAAGAATGGCTGTCAGCCAAGCTGCCGCGCAGAGTAGAGCCACGAATACCGCGGTTATCTTTTTGACCGCGTTCGTGCGCATCGCATTTGCGGTCTTCATTGCGGTTCTCTGAAATTCTCAGCTTAAGACGTAAACAATCACTGTGAGAAACAGTAAGAAAAGGCCGCATTCCAGTCCCCAGATAAACCCGATAGAAATCCTGGTTCTCGAAAAGCTTTGCGAATTTTGACGTGGCTTGCTCCGGCATCCGGTCCATATATCCGCCGGAGCAAGGGACGGACCGCTCTACAGTCCGCCGCGAACGGGCGTAAATGGCGTCGAAGTTATTTAGAGTTCCACTGTGGCAGGTGTAATGACACCCGATACTATACGTGAGGCATGCAGACCGGGTGCTTTTGTCCGTTTGTAGCTGGAGGAGTTAGAGGGAAGGGTGGGGGCATTTTGGTATTGATCTGAAAACTGCCTTTTCTTCGGCTCTAATGCAAGGTTCTGGAAAGTCTAATTCCCTCCTCAATCTGAGCACGGCTTCAGGACAAACTGGGTTAAGGGTCAAATCTGAAGTTGGATAGTAGACGTTGGTTTTAATCT
This sequence comes from Deltaproteobacteria bacterium, assembly GCA_016844625.1. Taxonomy (GTDB): domain Bacteria; phylum Desulfobacterota; class Binatia; order UBA9968; family UBA9968; genus DP-20. Next base: position 197 of record JAERMN010000172.1, on the reverse strand, counting down.
TCGCGGCTGATTTTGTCTGCAGTCGAGAGGGTGTGGATTTACGCAACTCCAGACTTGACCCTGCCGAGAACAATCTATCAACTTCTCCCCGTCTGCCGCGCCGACCAGCGCGATAGCATCGTGCTCACATTCGCCTGATCGCGCCCCAGGTACCTCGCCACTGCGCTTACCGCGTAGCCATATTCCCGCACCATTAA
>JAERMN010000171.1 GCA_016844625.1 Deltaproteobacteria bacterium | reverse complement strand
TCATTTGCTACTCAAACTTCGCAGCACCGGCTCCAAGACTTTCCACACATTCGCCGCGACGATCTCGTGGCCCTTCGCCGTGGGATGAATGCCGTCGGGCAGATTGAGTTCGCGCACACCGCCGACGCCTTCAAGGACGAAGGGGATCAACGCGGCTTGGTTTTTCTTGGCGAGGGCCGGAAAGATCGCGTTGAACTTCTTGGCGTAGTCGGCTCCCATGTTCGGCGGCACCTGCATGCCAGCGAGAACGATTTTCGCCGCTGGGTATTTCGCCTTGGTGCGGTCGATGATCGCCTGGAGATTGTTTTGCGTCGTTTCAGCGGGGAGGCCGCGCAGGCCGTCGTTGCCGCCGAGTTCTAGGATCAAGACATCGACATGATTTTTCAAAAGCCAATTGAGCCGGTTCAAACCGCCGGCGCTGGTGTCGCCGCTCTGGCCAGCGTTGATCGCCTTGAATTGCCAACGCTTGGCCTCGATCTTGGCTTGGATCAGAGCGGGATAGGCCTGCGCCGGTTCCAGGCCGTAACCCACCGTAATGCTGTCGCCAAGAATAAGAATATTCTTCGCTTGTGGCGCAGCCGCGACCAGCAATAAAAATAGCGCGCCGACCATTATGACCATAGCCGTTGTTCGTCTAATGGAACTGAGTTGTGTCGAGGCCATAAAAGTTTTAACTTTGAAGACTCTCTTTAGCACGAGCATGATTACCAGGCGGCCAACAACATGAGCGCGAACACCATCCTCAAGGTAGAGCATTTAAGCAAGGATTTTAAGAGCGGCGACGATACCGTTCAGGTTTTAAGCGATGTCTCGTTCGCCGTGGAGGCGGGCAGCACTTGCGCCATCGTCGGCCCTTCGGGCAGCGGCAAGACCACCTTGATCGCCATTTGCGCGGGGCTGGAACGGCCGAGCCAAGGCTCGGTGTGGTTCGACGATGTGCGGTTACATAAGGCGACCGAAGAGCAGTTGGCGCGCATCCGCAACCAATCCATCGGTTTTATCTTCCAAAGTTTTCAATTGCTGCCGTCTTTGACGGCGTTGGAAAACGTCATGGTGCCGGCGGAAATCAGCGGCGAGAAGCTGGTCCGCGGCAGCGCCATTGAGCTTCTCGGCCGCGTCGGTCTCGGCCGCCGGTTGCATCATTTCCCGGCGCAGCTCTCGGGCGGCGAGCAGCAGCGCGTGGCGATCGCGCGCGCGTTCATGAACTCACCGAAAATCCTCTTCGCCGACGAACCTACCGGCAATCTCGACGCCGAGACCGCCGATAGCATCGTCAAGTTGATCTTCAATCTCAACGCCAACAGCGGCACGACGTTGATCCTTGTCACCCATGACCGGGAGCTGACTGAACAAGCGGATCGAACCATCAGTCTGCGTGGCGGCAGGCTCGTCTCGGATAGCCGGCGCATTCTATTGACGGCGCAGGAAGGCTAACAGGGCAAGCAATTGAGAGGGTTTTTCAAAGCTTGGGTGTGGCGCATGGCGCTCCGCGATGGCCGGCGCGGCGTGCGGTCGCTATTGATTTCCATGACCTGCGTGGTCCTAGCGGTGGCGTCGGTGGTGGTGGCATTTTCGTTTCGGGAAAATTTGCTGGCGAGCATCCAGGCGCAATCGAAAAGCCTGCTCGGCGCCGATCTGGCGCTCGACAGCCGCGAGCCCTTTTCCGCTGAAGATGAGACGCTAATTCGATCGTTGGGGGGCGATCAGTCGCGCCAGATCGGTTTCACCTCGATGGTTTACTTTCCCGCTAGCGGCGGCTCGCGCTTGGTGCAGGTGCGCGCCATCAGCGGCAGGTTTCCTTATTACGGCGCGCTGGAAAGCGAGCCGGCCTTTTCGTCGGCGTCGTTTCACGGCGGACCCAATGCCCTGGTCGATGAAAACGTCCTGCTGCAATATCACGCCAAGGTCGGCGAAAAACTCAAGATCGGCAATTTTGAATTTTTGATTGCCGGCAAGCTGCGCAAGATTCCCGGCGAAACTCTGGCCTTCTCGCTGATCAGTCCGCGGGTTTATATTCCCATGGCTTATCTGGAGCGAACCCAGCTGGTCCAGAAAGGGAGTCTGGTGCGCTACCGGGTGTATTTCAAATTGCCCAGTGATGCCGAAGTCGATCGGTTGGTAGCCAATCTCACGCCAACGCTGCGCCGTTTACAGTTAGAAGCCGACACCGTCACTCGACGCGCGGCATCTATCGCCACTTCGATGGAAAATCTCTCACGCTATCTGAGACTGGCGGTTTTCGTTGCCGTCTTGCTCGCCGGCGTTGGCGTCGCCAGCGTGATGCATGTCTATGCAAAAGAAAAGACGCGCTCGGTAGCGCTGCTTGGCTGTATCGGCGCCGGACCGCGCGAGACCGTCGCGGTTTATCTGCTGCAAGTGATTCTGTTGACGCTGATAAGCTCCTTGGTCGGCGCGGCGCTGGGTATCGCGGCGCAGTACGCCTTGCCTCATGCGCTCAAAGACTTCATTCCGGTGACGACCGTGATTCACATCGCGCCGAACAGCGTCGGCGCCGGACTTGGCATCGGCGTCGGCACGGCGGTGCTCTTTGCGCTCATTCCATTACTGCCGCTACGGCGGGTTTCGCCGCTGCTCGCGTTGCGCGCTTCGTTCGAGTCGGAGGAGCAGACGAGAGATCCGCTGGTGCCGTTAGTCTTTTTGCTGATCGTCGCGCTGATCGCCGCTTTTGCCGTCGCGATCACCGGCAACTGGATTCACGGCGCGATTTTTACTGTCGGCGTGCTCGGCGTATTCGCTCTACTTGGCGTGCTCGCGCGCGGCGGCGCCCTGCTGATGCGCCGGCTGGCACCGAGCGCTATGTCATTTGCCTGGCGCCAGGGTTTGGCCAATCTCCATCGTCCCAACAATCAGACGCTTGCCGTCACGTTATCCATCGGGCTCGGCGCTTTCCTGCTGGTGACGTTATACAGTGTGCAGAATATCTTGGTAGCGCAAGTCGTGCGGCGCAGCGGACAAGGCGATCCGAATGTTGTTCTTTTTGATGTGCAAAACGATCAGCGTCAGGGAATCGCCCTGCTTTTGAAGTCGTCCAATATCCCACTTCACGCTGAAGTGCCGATCGTCACCATGCGGCTCACGGCGGTCAAAGGCCGAAAAGTCGAAGCCTTGCGCAATGACGCGAGCGCAAAAATTCCCGAGTGGGCGCTGCGGCGCGAATATCGCTCGACCTACCGCGCCGGTATCACGGGCACCGAGGAGATTATCAAAGGCGCATGGCAGGGCAAGGTCAGTGAAAATCTCCAGCCGATTCCGGTATCGGTGGAAAAGGGAATTGCCGAAACTCTAAAAGTTGATGTCGGCGACGAGTTGCAGTTCGAGATTCAAGGCGTGCCGTTGGCGACGCGGATCGCGAGCCTGCGGGAAGTGGACTGGCAGCGGGTGCAGCCGAACTTTTTCGTGGTCTTTCCGGAAGGAGTGTTGGAGAGCGCGCCGCAGTTCTACGCCGTGCTGGCGCGCGCTGAATCGAACCAGGCATCGGCGCAACTGCAGCGCGCCGTGGTCGAACAGTTCCCGAACGTTTCGGTGATCGACTTGAGTCTAGTGCTCAATACGCTCAATTCGATTCTGAGCCGAGTTTCTTACGCCATGCGTTTCGTTGCGCTGTTCACAATTCTTACCGGGCTGGCGGTTCTGGTCAGCGCTGTGCTCGGCAGCCGGATGCAGCGGCTCCGAGAAAGCATTCTCTTAAGAACTCTCGGCGCGCCGCGCATGCTGATCTTAAATGCGGTCATGGCCGAATATCTTTTCCTCGGCGCACTGGGTAGTGTCGCCGGCGCAGTGCTTGGCGTGGCCGCCAGCTGGGCTTTGAGCTACTACTTTTTCGGCGCTTCGGTGGCGATTTTCGTTACGCCGGCTCTGGCGATCCCGGCGCTGGTTACGGCTGCGACCGTGTTGGCCGGCGTGCTGGGCTGCTGGGGCTTGTTTCGCGCGCCCGCTCTCGAAACGTTGCGGGCGGAAGGCTGAGCCGAAGTCGAAGCAGGATCGCAAAAGCTTCTGTGCGGGCCAATCCTCGAATCGTCTGCTCGAGATTATCGTGGGCTGCGAATTTCCATTTCTAATCCGTTGGGATCCTGGACGAAGATGGTTGTCAGCTTGCCGTCGTTGTCGCGATTTTCGCGCAGGATGTGAGCGCCTTTCTGTTTGAAGTCGCTGGCCACTTGATCGATGTCGTCGGTGACGTAACCGTAATGGTGCACGCCGACTGCATTGGCCGATTCCATCAATTGAATTGACGGGGCGCCGGCGATGCGCACGAAACAGAAGCCGTAACCCGCGCTGCCTTTCCTGATCGGCGTGGCGTGGCCGCCAAAGAATTTTTCATAGAACTGGATCGACTCGGCGATATTCTTGGTGTAGATCGCGACATGTTCCAACTGATAATTCATTATCGTCCTCGCTGACCCTTCGTCGACGCGCGGGCGCCGCTTAGAAATTGATCACCGCTTTTACAACTGAGTAGTTCGCCATCGCTGCCATCGCGTCGTTGATCTGCTCGAGCTTGTAACTTTTGCTGATCATCTCTTCAAAGGGAAAAGTCTTTTTGCGCGAAGCGAGAAAATCGATCGCTTGGAGCCAGTGGCGCGGCTCGGCGGAGCGCACCGTGATGAAAAGCATTTCTTGGGGGATGCGCTCCACCGCGATATTCGCTTTGCCGCCGGCGCCGATGTTGAGATAACGGCCGCCGCCACGGAGTAACGTGAGCCCTTCGGGCACGGCCATGTTATTGGCCACCTGAATCACGATATCCGCGCCGCGGCCCTCGGTGTGATCTTTCACCCACTGGCGGCGCTGTTTTTCTTCCTTAACTTCTTCAAGATTGAGCACGGCGTCGGCGCCCATTCTCTTCGTCACTTCCAAACGATTGGCCGGCGCGCCGATCACCAGCACCTTCTTGGCGCCATGATCGCGCGCTACCGCGGTAGCGAAATTGCCGAGCGGGCCGCTGCCTTGAATAACCACGGTCTCGTGGCTCTTAATCGCGCCGAGACGGTCAAAGCCATGCATGACCGTCCGGTAGGCACAGGCGGATGCGGCTGCGGAAGCCGATGAGACTTCTTCCGGGACTTTGATAATCAGACATTCTTTCGGCACGTACATGTACTCGGCGCAGCTGCCAAGGAGATAAGGATGCTGATCGCTGCGGTTATGTCCCCAAGAAGCCCGCCCTGGGCAGATGCACGGCTGTTGCGCCACGGCGCAGTAATAACAAGAGCCGCAGGCGACATAGCTCCACACGACTCGATCGCCGCGCTGCACCGGATTGCCGAGAATATCGGTGCGTTCGCCGGCGACCTCTTGAACCGTGCCGCAAGGTTCGTGGCCGGTGATAATCGGCAGGCTGTCGCCGTCGCTCAGCGGTCCATGCCAGCGGTGCACATCGGTGCCGCATAACGTCGACGCCGTGATTTTAATTAGCAGCGATCCCGGATCGAGATTAGGGATCGGCACCTTCTGGATCGTCAACGGTTTGTTGTGCTCGGTAATGACGGCCGCGTTGCAAGTGTCCATGATTCGTCCTTTTTAGAATTTACGACTGCCACGTTTCTCGCGCTTTGCGCCGCACGGCTCTCGCCTATTACAGCGGCAGCTTGTAGAATGTTTCCGCGTTGCGCCAGAGCATGCCGGCTTTATCCTCCGCCGTGATCTCGTTGCTCTCCATCAATTCGCCGAGGTCGTGCTTGCAGCTTTCATGGCTGACTTCGTGGGGGAAGTCCGACGAATAAAGAAACGGCTTGTTGCCGACGAGCTTGATGGCGAACGGCAGAGTCAATTCTTCAGTTTCGATACCGAGATAAAAGCGGTCGTCGTTGATCAGCTTCTTGATATAGCCGCTCGGTTCGTCTTCCTCACGAATGCCAAATTCGCTGGGCGGGATATGTTGGAAATGAGTTTCGTGCGAAGCGTGCAGTCTTTCGAGCAACAGCAGCAGCCAGGCGACGCCGCCTTCCAAGAATGCGATGCGAACTTTCGGGAAGCGATCGAAAATACCGTTGTAAAGTATATCGGCGCAGTTAATCGTCAAACCCCAGGGATGACCCAAAGCATGTACCGGTACGTACATGTTCATGTGATCCATGCCGAAGCGATCATGAGCGCCGCCATGCACGGCGAGACAGCAACCAAGCCGGTTGGCCTCTTGGTAAACCGGCCAATAGGCTTTCGATCCGAGCGGATGGGCCAAGCCATTGGACGGCATCATGGCGCCGAGCATGCCAAGCTCGGTGACGGCGCGGCGCAGCTCCTTGGCGGCTTCCTGGGGGTCCTGCATCGGTAAAATGGCCATGCCTTTGAAGCACGGGTTATAGTTCACGTAAGTCTCGCTCAGCCAATCGTTATACGCCTTGGACGACGCTACCGCATAGTCTAAGCTGACGATCTTGCCGTAGGCGAGGGCGACGGTTGGATAGAGCACGGTCCAGTCGATGCCGACATCGTCGAGAAATTCGAGCCAGCCTTTGGGTCCGACCGGGGCGCGCTGGTCGCGCTGGGGCGGGGTTTCAACCGCTCGACCGGAATGTAAATGATCCAACGGCGGGAAGACCACGCCCTTGCGCGCCGCGATGTCGCGGTAGGGCGAATCCATATGGTCGATGATCCCCTTGTTGTCCTCTATGATATGGCCGTCGCCGTCGATAATTCGTGTGCCGAGATTTGCGCTCATGCTCTCTTCCTCCGAAATGAGTTTGAATCTAATTTTTCGTTGGCCACGCTGCTCGGAACGTGGAACCATTAAATGGGGTTTCCAAAGGGGGCGAGCAGGCGGGGTTAATACCCCGCCCGCGAAGTGGCTGCGTTTATTTGACGGCTGCTGTCAGAATTTATTTGCTTTATATAATCCGACTTAGCGGGCGGTATCAAGTCATCACGTCCGAGCCATGCCTCGCCTTCCGGCCCGCTTTGCGGTAAGAGATAATTATCTGGATATGAACACAAGGAGGATTCATGGCTGAAGAGACAGTAGAACAAAAACTGGCACGGCTGGAAGCGGAGAATCAGGCGTTGAAAGAGCAGGTGGAGCGCAAATCCGGACAGCTGCGCTTGAAGGTCAGCGAAAAAGGCGGGCTGTCGATCTACGGTCTGGGCCGATTCCCTGTCACTCTCTACAAAGAGCAGTGGGTTAGGCTGCTCGGCCACGTCGACGAGATCAAGGTTTTTCTCAAAGATAACGACCAACAACTGAAGGCGAAGCAGTAACTCAGTTTGATTCTACCGATTATTGCGACCCGAATATCCGTTGCGCCCGTGTCAGCCAGCTGATGCGCAGGCCAACCCGATTCATTCATTTCATTGGCGTGCTCGACGCCGTTCGTGGCGTCATCGCTATGTTTCTGTGTGCCGAGACCGCGATCCGACTGCGACATTCATCAGCGCAGCGAGCGCGCCGGCGGCGCGCCGCGGTTCACTTGGTAATATTTGCGATCGTTTATAAAAATTGAGCAGAATTTTAGATTCCGTGATGTTTTAGGATTCGAAATTCCCTCAAGAATTCCTTTTGCAAAACAGTCATAAAGTCGTAAAATAGCCAGGTTCCAGTTCCCCCAATTAAATAGTTACTAACATCGAGGCCTAGAGCCCAATGCGGACGCGAGAAAAAGTACTTGTAATGCTGATACTCGGCACCCTTATGCTGGGAGGGTTGGTCGCCTATTTGTTGCAGGGTAACGAGGTCGAAACCAACTATATTCGCTGGCAATATTATCGGACTGTCGGTCAGTTTCTTTCCGCACCAGTAACGTTTCTGTTTGGCGACGCTGCTTCAGGTGGAAGCGGTAAAGCCGTGCTTTACGGCGGGCTGGGCCTGTTTGGGCTCGTTGTCACGATCGTACTGCTCAAGTTGTTCCGCGACGGCGAACTGGTTGCGCTACGGCAGCATCTGAGAGCTTTGATGTCGGCGAAGAGCGAAGCGGAAAGCTTGCTTAACGAGGAGGTGTGGAAGGGCAAGCACGAGCGGCAGGCTAAACACAGCGCGCTGCAAGATCTCGAATCCAGTATTGTGCGGATTGAGTTGTTACTGGGTGAGCTTGGCGAGAAGGAGCAGCTGTTAAAAACCCGCGAGTCCGAGTTGATGGCGCTCAGAACGGAAGATCTCGCGCGGTCCGAGTCCGGCGCATCCCATGGTCCATCCGTGGATCGAATGCTGAAGGATGAGCTTAGAAAAAAGAACGAGTATATCCACGCCAAGGACGCCGCCATCAAGGAGCTTGAACAGCGCTTACGTTCCAAGACCTTGCTCTGGGAAAATCAGTTGCGTGAGAAGGATATTCTGCTCAAGGCCCGTAACGGCGAATTCGAGCAACTTCGCTCTCAAGCCATCGATCTTGGCGCGCAGTTGCGCGAGATGGGCAGCGCCAAGAAACGCGCCGAGGATCTTCTCGAAGACGAGCTGAAGAAGAAAAAAGAAATACTCGAAGCCAATGACTTGGCCAGCAAGGCGGAGGAGAAGCGCCTTGGCGAAAAGATCCGCGCATTGGAAGGGCAAGTCACGGACCGGGAGCGTCTGTTAAAGGGTCGGGAGACGGAGCTCGCCAACATTCGCCACCAACTCGCCGGCCTCAACGACAGCAAGGAAAGAGCTGAACGCGCGCTTCAAGAACAGCAAGAGCAATCGGCAAGAGATCGGCAAGACCGCGCCGGCAGCGCCAAAGAATTGGAACAGCGGCTGCAAGCGAGCATTCAAGCCCTGAACGCTGAGGTCGAAGAGAAGGGGCGTTTAATTCAAGCGCGCGACGCTGACATCAACTCGCT
>JAERMN010000170.1 GCA_016844625.1 Deltaproteobacteria bacterium | reverse complement strand
TCTCGGCGGCGCTCAAGCGGGTGGCGGAGTTTTCCGTGCAGGCGCACCTAGAGAAGTTGCAGCGCGAAGGCAAGGTTAAAAAAGAAGGCGCGCGTTATCGGCTGCTAAGCGATAATTGATTCTATGTTAACCCCGCCTCTTGAGGCGGGCACAATATTGTGGGGTTTCCACAGGGGGCGAGCATCCTCTTTGCGATATTTTAATGAGCGGCTTCGTTTATCGCGGATTCCGCAGTTGGAGATACACCTTGGTTGAGCGAGGTGTGGGCCTGGAGTTGCGAAGGCAGCCAATCGTAAAGTTTCAAAGCCCTTTGTGCTATGCCGCAATGAACCGCTCTACTTGAGACACCCACTCGATTGCGCCCATGCTCGCCATGAGCTTAGAGGTAGAACTCCATTGCCTTGGCAACGGCAGGCCCGCGCCTCGCTCTTCGTGTCAGTTTGAACTGCGCAATCCGGGTTTATTGGCGCGATGGCGATTTCTCGCAGAGTCGAATGGAAGCATGGTCGAATCGGGCTCGATCGCCAAGTCTGTCCAAGCTTCTTCGGCATCAGCCTTTAGGCGATTCGTTGGGACGCCGCTCAGATACATTACAACCGGGGTCCTGCGCGCGCAGCGAACCGGACGCGCTGCTGTTTTTCCAGCACTGTGCGATAGCTATGCTGGAATGCGACGGCGTCGTTCTGTGTTTTCCATGAGCTAAACCAAGCAGTGACGAAGTCGGCGCCGTCGTGAAACGCAAAGAGCTGATCGCCACGCCAGGGAGACGCGCGTTCACTCGCGAGCTTTGCGGCAAACTCCGTCGCGAGCATGGCGCGCAGCAGATATTCGCCGATACTTTGCTCGACGAGCGGGCCTTCCTTCATGCGGCGGATTAAACTGGCGGGAAAAAAATGTAACGGTGATTCAAGTTGAGCGAAATATTTTTCCGGATGAAGAATTTGCGCGCTCGACAGGGGTGGATTGCCGTAGACTGCGTTGACTCCGGGCCAGCCTTTGGCCTTAAGCGCCCAGAGCACAAACTGGCTGCCTTCGCGATAGGGGAACACTAGTCTGTGGCGCAGAAAGTTGGGTAGGCGTGCGGCCGGTTCATCGAGCGCGGCGGCGAGCTGAGCGATACTGATTAGGTCGCTTGTGGAAAGGTTCCCGCTGCTTTCACCACGTGCACGGGCGACGATCGTGAGCGCGGCATCGCCCGTCGCCAAAGCGCGAAACGCCAAGCGGCGATCCTCCAAGTTGAGCCCAGCGATTTTTCCCTGCCAGTGAAAATTTTGCTCTTGCAACGCCGCGACGATGGCAAAGCCGAGCGGCGCTTCGCGCGCCGAAACGACATCGGATTTTTCGAACGGCGCGCCAAGCAGGGCGGCGTTCGGCGCCAGCGCGGCGGCCGCGTTCGCTTCGTTGTAGACGACTAACCGTTCGAGCCGGCGATACTCGATGAGCGCCTTGCCGAGGTCGACGCTGTTTGGCAATAGCGCGATCGCTTTGTAGGCCCGTTCGACATGTTGAGTTTGAAACGGCGCGTAGTCATTGGCAGCGGCGGCAAGGGCGCTAAAGTTGGTCAGCGCGACCGCCCGCTTCAATGGCAGTTCGCGGAACTTGGCAATCTCTTGCGCCAGCGCCGCGAATCCGGTGGGCGTGGCTGTCGGTGTGGTTCGCGGTTCAGAGGAAAGACAGCCGGCGAGAGTGAGAAAAATTAGCGGCGTAAGTGTCCGCGGCGCAAGTCCATGGAGGCGCGCATGGGGCAATTGTTTCGACTCCGGATCATCCACCTATTTCTCCATGATGATGACCGAATAGCCGGCTTGGCTCACTTGACGCGCCTGTTGTTCCGCGGCGTTGCGGTTGGAAAAGGTTCCCAGGTGGACGCGATAGTACGTCGCGTCTTTCGCTTGCAGCGGGCTAATCGTTACGTTGCTAAACGACTTGGCGATGCGGTCGCGCAGCTGATGGGCGTTTTCCAGTTGGGCGAAGGATCCCAGTTGCAGTGTGTAGTCGAGGTTGGCACGAATTGCGCTGAGCCGTATTGGACTATCGACGACGTCAACGCGCACGAGTGCGGTGCCGGGACCGACCATATGGATCGATTGCGCGGCGGCGTAGGAGAGGTCGATGATCCGGTCCTTGGCGAAGGGGCCGCGGTCGTTAACTAGCACTTCTGCGGCGCTGCCATTCTCAAGATTGGTTACCATCACTTTGGTGCCGAGCGGCAGAGTTTGATGCGCCGCGGTCATATCGTTTTGATTATAGATTTCGCCGCTTGCCGTGGCTTTGCCGTGAAAGCCGGGACCGTACCAGGAGGCTATGCCGGTTTGGCTGACGCGGCTCTCCGGCAATGGCGGCGCCGGAACTTTAGCCGCCGGTACGGAGCAACCACTTATAACCAGCAGAGCTACAATGCCCAGCGCCCTGCGGTATCGCATTTTACGGTAACAGGTTATCGAAGAATTATTGTCTGTGCTCAAGGTGTTCATCATCGCACGAGTATAATCAAAAGCAAATCCTGAGAAAAGCGATCTGCGGTTTTGGCAAGTGTCTTAACCAGAAATGTTTCGGCCCGTCCTTACGGCTTCGGCTAGGTTGGTTGCCTATTTTACCATGCTAGGGTTTGTGTTAGTTTAGCGCTAACTTAATTGGGGAGTTTGAAGTATGTCTGGTCATTCGAAATGGAGCACAATCAAGCATAAGAAGGCCGCCAAGGACGCCAAGCGCGGGAAAATTTTTACCAAGATGATCAAGGAAATCACCGTGGCGGCGCGGATCGGTGGCGGCGATATTAACGCCAACCCGCGGCTTCGCACTGCGGTGCTGACCGCGCGCGGCAATAGCATGCCGAGCGAGAATATCGACCGGGCCATCAAGAAAGGCACGGGCGAGCTCGAAGGGGTCATCTACGAAGAGATTCAATACGAAGGCTACGGCCCGGGCGGCGCGGCGATCATCGCGCAGGTTTTGACCGACAACAAGAATCGCACGGTATCGGATATCCGCCGGCTGTTTATCAAGCACGGCGGTAACATGGGGGAGACCGGCTGCGTCGCTTGGATGTTCGAAAAGAAGGGATTGATCACCGTCGAAAAATCCCAAGCCGACGAAGATCGCTTGATGAGTATCGTGCTCGACGCTGGCGCCGAGGATATCCGTGACGAAGGTGAAATATTCGAGATCGTCACGCCACCGGAAGATTTTGCCAAGGTCAAGGAACGCTTAGACCAAGAAAAGATCGCCGTCACTAGCGCGCAGGTTACGCTCTTGCCGAAAAATACCGTCGATATCGACGCCAAACATGTCGAACAGATTCTCAAGCTCAGCGAAGAGTTGGAAGATCACGACGACGTGCAGAGCGTTTCAGCCAATTTTAATATTTCGGACGAACTGATGGAAAAGGCGAGCTAGCGGCGGTGACAGACCCCGGCAAAAAATCGCCGCCGCGAATCATCCTGGGAATCGATCCCGGCACCATGGCCACCGGCTGGGGGGTCGTTCAGGTGGTTGGCAACGCGCTGCGTCACATGGGCCATGGCACGATCAATTCATCGAGCGCTGAGACCCAGGCGCGCCGCTTACACCGAATCTATAACGAACTTTCCAAAGTGGTACGCGAATTCCGACCGGATGGCGTCAGTCTCGAAAAAGTTTTCTTCGCGCTAAACGTGCAAAGCGCATTGAAGCTCGGCCAGGCGCGTGGCATTGCACTCCTGGCTGCCGCGGAACAAGATGTCGAAGTCCACGAATATAGCGCGATGGAGATCAAGTCGGCGGTGGTGGGCTATGGCCACGCGACCAAGCAGCAAGTGCAGATGATGATCGCATCTTTGTTGAGAGTGTCGGGGCATGTCCCGACGGATGCCGCTGACGCCCTGGCCGCGGCGATCTGTCATCTCAACCGGCAAACGTTCGAATCCCGCGTTGCCGCGGCCACGGCGAAAAAGCCGACAGCGCTACGCCCCCGCGGCACCAACGCGCGGTAGAGCCGCAGCCCAAAGAAGGTAAGAGAATTTGCCGCAAACAACGCACAATAGGCAAAATGGAATCGAACTCGTAGGGGCAACCCCCTGTGGCTGCCCTTCCCACTCTAGTAATGCGAAGGACACGAAGGGTTCAGATGATTCAATCTCCGAACTTCGTGCTCTTCGTGTCCTCCTTCGAAAATACGCGTGCGGGGATGATCTGCAGAACGAAGAGGCCGCCTGGGTTTCGTCATACCCGCGAAAGCGGGTATCCAGGCTAATTCGGCGCAGAACCAACCTGGATTCCCGCGTGCGCGGGAATGACGAGTCGAACGGAGGACCCTGTGGAGGGAAATCCCTCCATTTTCATGACCTGTGGGCGAGCGTAAGCTCATGACACACTTCGTGGTGAAAATTGTTTTCTTATTTGGTTGTGGCTTTGCCGCGCTAGATCCTGCGTGAGCTTCGTGGTGATTTGAAAAAACTGAACGTGACGCGCTGCCCAGATAAAAGTCCGATGCCGCAAACAATTCGGCAACCTCTTATTGACCGATCGTGATCGCGCAAATTAGCGGCAAGCTCGCGCAAAAACAGCCTGGCGAAGTCGTCATCGACGTTGGCGGCGTCGGTTATCAGGTGTTTATTCCGCTAAACGTTTTTTACCGCTTGCCGGACATCGGCGCGCCGATGAGTTTGCAGATTCACACCCATGTGCGCGAAGACGCGCTCCAGTTGTTTGGCTTTCAGGATGTCGCCGAGAAGCAGGTTTTCTTGTTGCTCACGGGCGTGTCCGGCATCGGCCCCAAGCTGGCGCTTAATATTTTGTCTGGAATACCGGCCGAAGATTTGGCGCGCGCGCTCAGAAATGGCGACCAAGTGCGCTTGGTGGCGATCCCTGGGGTCGGCAAGAAGCTCGCCGAGCGCATGATCGTCGAGCTGAAAGATAAGTTTGCCACGCTGGCGCCGGCGAGTATCGATAGCACGGCCAAGCCGGAGGCTTCGTCGCAAAAGTTGCTGGATGCGGTTTCCGCCTTGATCAATCTAGGGTATAAAAAACCGGAGATCGAAAAGACTGTTCGCGAAGTTCTCAAGAACGGCGAGCTGTCGCTGGAAGAGGTCCTACGCGAGACTTTGCGGCAGATGAGTCACTAGTGTGGCGCGACCGGGGTTTCTTCAGGGGAGACGAAATTCAACCACAAAGGTCACGAAGGATAAGACTCGGATTCGGATAATTAACCGCAAAGGGCGCAAAAAAGAAGTGCGATTTGTCGAGGCGGTTTTTAACCCGCCCTCTTAGCTTGTAGGAAGTGCGCCACATGACCATGTTGGACGGTCAACGAACCGACGAAGATTCCGGATTCGATTTGAGCTTGCGCCCGCGCGGCTTCGACGAATACGTCGGCCAAGACCAGGTCAAGGAAAACCTCAAAGTCGCCATTGAGGCGGCGCGGGCGCGCGGCGATGTGCTCGATCACATTCTTTTCCACGGCCCGCCGGGATTGGGTAAAACCTCCATCGCCTATATCATCGCGCGCGAAATGGGCGTCAACATCAAAGCCACTTCGGGGCCGATCATCGAGCGCGCCGGCGATCTCGCCGCGCTGCTGACCAATCTCGACCACGGCGACGTGCTGTTCATTGACGAGATCCATCGCCTCAATCATGTCGTTGAAGAAGTGCTTTATCCGGCGATGGAAGACTACGAGATCGACATCATGGTCGGCCAGGGGCCGGCGGCGAAATCGATCAAGTTACCGCTGAAAAAATTTACTCTGATCGGCGCGACCACGCGCTCGGGCTTGCTCACGTCGCCGCTGCGCGATCGTTTCGGCCAGAGTTTTCGCTTGGATTTTTACGATGCGATATCGTTGGCGCGCATCCTCAAACGTTCGGCGGCGATCCTCGGCGTCAAGGAAGACCAAGACGGGATTGCCGAGATCGCTTGCCGTTCGCGCGGCACGCCGCGCATCGCTAATCGGCTGCTGCGCCGGGTGCGCGACTACGCCCAGGTCAAAAGCAATGGGACGATCACCAAGGCGGTGACCGAAGAAGCGCTGCGCATGTTGGAAGTTGATCGCGTCGGTTTGGACAAGATGGATACCATGTTGTTGTTAATTTTGATCGATAAATTTGCTGGCGGTCCGGTCGGCGTCGAGACTTTGGCGGCGGCCATTGGCGAAGAAAAAGATACCATCGAAGATGTCTACGAGCCGTTTCTGATTCAAGCGGGTTTCATTCAACGCACGCCGCGCGGGCGCATGGCCACCGCCTTGGCTTACGACCACTTCGGGCGAAAGCAGAAAAGCGCCGCGATCGATCAGGCGAAGAAGCAACCGAGTCTGTTTTGACCATTTATTCTATATTAACCCCGCCTCTTGAGGCGGTCACAATTAAATGGGGTTTCCAAAGGGGGCGAGCATCCCCTTTGGTCAAGGGCGGGGTTAAATCCCCGCCCGCGAAGTGGCTTCGTTTATATAGATGCGCATGAGGGATCCTCGGTCAATGGCAATTGGGCGATAAGATGATGGCCG
Organism: Deltaproteobacteria bacterium; assembly: GCA_016844625.1. Lineage (GTDB taxonomy): Bacteria > Desulfobacterota > Binatia > UBA9968 > UBA9968 > DP-20. The sequence goes on along the minus strand of JAERMN010000170.1, from coordinate 913 downwards.
GCTTGGGCAAAACCTTAATCTATCTTGGGCTCGTGTTGGTTGTTGTCGGCATCGTTGTCACCTTGGCTGGCAAGGTGACTTGGCTCGGCCGTTTACCCGGCGATATTACGATCCAGCGCGAGAATTTTTCTTTCTATTTCCCGCTCGCTACTTGCATCCTTATCAGCGTGATTGTCTCGCTTGTCCTTTACTTCCTTAGAAGGTAAGCTTTGGCAAGTTTTAGATCCGCTAGTTAGGCTCAGCCGATGGAAGCAGCGAACCCCGCCAAAGCCGTCGAAGAAATCCGTAAATTCGAAGAAGCCAAACGGCGCAAACGGGAGGGCATCGTCATTCTCGTGACCGGCGTGATGGTGGCGGCGCTGATCTTCTTCGAAGTCCAGCTGCCCGATGCCTCGCCGGAATATGCGTTCGGTAGCAACATCCTTTTTTTTCTGCTGATCAACGTCAACATCATCTTGCTCGGGTTGCTGGTTTTCCTGGTCGTACGCAATCTGGTCAAGTTGATCGTCGAGCGCAAACGGCGCCTTCTTGGTTCCCGTTTGCAAGTCCGTTTGGTTTTGGCGTTCGTCGCGCTGTCATTGGTGCCGAGCGTGCTTCTCTTCGTGATTGCCGGCGGCTTGCTCACCCGCTCCTTTGACCGCTGGTTCGACGCCAAAGTCGGAAGCGCGTTGCAAGGTTCTTTGGAAATCGTCCAAACCTATTACCAGAACTCCGCTAACAACGCGATCCTTTACGCGCGCCAGTTGAGCCGGTCGATCAGCGAGGAAGGGCTCTTCGATCAGCAGCGCATGGCGGAGCTCAAAACCTACGTGCAGAGCAAGCAGAAGGAGTACAATCTCGGCACGGTGGAACTCTTCTCGCCGGACGGTCAGCCGTTCGTCGTCGCTTTCAACGACAAGGTGCCGACCGGCGT
>JAERMN010000169.1 GCA_016844625.1 Deltaproteobacteria bacterium | reverse complement strand
TCGTCGCGCGAAACGAACGCGCGCGCGGTTTTCGCGACGACGACCAGTTCATGCGGTTCATCGCCGCTGACTAGCTCAAGGTGATCGACACTGCTCTGCGTATCGCCGAGCCAGCGGCGCAAGGGTTCAATCACGGAATTCAAGCGCTCATCGGCGATGGCGCATGCGTCAATTTCAACTAAATGATGCGATGACGAGCCGTAGAAGCCCAATCGTTTGGCGCCGTCGACTTGGAGGCGAATCCGGCGGCGATAGTGATATTCGTTGGCGGAAGGAATGATCGGCCGCAGGTCGAAGTCACTGAGCTTGCCGATGCGGCGGAGCGCGTCTTCGACGCTCTGCTGTTTGGCTTTGAGCTGCGCTTCGTAGCGCAAATGTTGCCACGAGCAGCCGCCGCAGCGGCCGACGTAGGGGCAGGGCGGGGTTTGGCGCAGGGGCGAAGCTTTGACGAGACGAATGACTTCGCCGATCGCATAGCGCTCTTTGGATTCAACAATGCGCGCGGCGATGCGATCGCCAGGGGCGGTATTCGGAATCATCACCGCTTTGCCATCGACGCGGCCGATCCCGTACGGCCCGTAGGATAGCGCGCTAATCTCCAGCTCTTGCTCTAGCGTGAGCGCGGTTTTCGCGTTAGTGTGTGGCATCTGGTCCTGACAAAGAAACAAGAACATTTAGCCGCAAAGAACGCAAAGGGCACAAAGAAGAAACCGGGATTCTTACCCCGCCGTTGATCAGATTCGGCAAACTTGCGCGAGCCGCGAAAACTTTTATGCGTAGGAGCACAAGGAAAACAAGAATATTCCAGTTTCTTAGGATGGGTGGAGCGCAGCGATACCCATCGTCTTACTTTTGCGAACTTTGCGTTCTTTGCGGCTAATTTCCCCTCATCCGTTTGGACTGGAGAGTCATGGAACCACAAGACGATCCGCGATTTCTTAAGGGCATTGATGAATTTAACCAGCAGCTGTTTTTCGAGTGTCATGAGACCCTTGAAGAGATCTGGCTGGAGGAGCACGGCGAGGACAGAAAGTTTTATCAAGGCATCATTCAGATCGCCGCCGGCTACTACAAGTTGGAGCAAGGTGTGCCGGTGGGGGCGATCAAGCTTTGGCGCACAGGCATCGAGAAGGTCGAGACTTACGGTCCGGTATATCTTGGCGTCAATGTCGAGTCTCTGGTCACGGCCGTGCGCGCCAACCTAGCGCAATTAGAAGCGGGCCAGCCCAACACGATCGACACCTTGGTGCCGCCGACCATCAATCTGCTCTGCTAGGAGCCTTGACTATTCGCGGTGAAACACGGATCGAGGCGCAACCCTTCCGGAACGAAGGCAAAGCAGTTGTGCCTTGAAGATGCAAGCGGGGCGAGTTGCTTATGAGATCAGCAGCGAAAAGGTCAAACATCGACCGCCGAGGACAAAATGAAACATTCGCGCCGGTGCCTTCATTCCTCCAGGGTCACACCTCTATCACCAGAGTGTCGTCAGGTTTCCTCGTAACATGAATCATCCAGGTTAGCACGACCGCATGATCCGCTGCCGCGACGTTTGCAAAATCTACCAGCAAGGTGAGAACGAAATCACGGCGCTTGCCGGTGTGTCGTTAGAAATTGCCGCTGGCTCGTTCGCTGCCGTGATGGGGCAGAGCGGCTCGGGTAAAAGCACGCTGTTGCATTTGATCGGCGGCTTGGATCGACCGACGAGTGGCGAATTGTTGGTGGACGGCCGGTTGATCGGCCAGATGGCCGATGATCAGGTGACGCTGTTTCGGCGCCGTCAGATCGGTTTTGTTTTTCAATTCTTCAATCTCCTGCCGACACTGACGGCCATGGAGAACATCGCGCTGCCTTTCGTGCTCGACGGCCGGGCCAAGTCCGAAGCTGATGGGCGAGCGGCGATTCTTCTCGCCAAAGTCGGACTCGATAAACGTAAAAATCATCTACCGGAGGAACTCTCCGGCGGTGAAATCCAGCGGGTCGCGATCGCGCGCGCGTTGGCGTTCACTCCGCTGATTCTGCTCGCCGACGAGCCGACGGGAAATCTCGATTCGAAAACTGGCGCGGCGATTCTCGATCTGTTGCGCCAAATCAATCAGGAAGACGCTTGCACGGTCGTCATGGTGACGCATAGCGAAGAGGCGGCGAGCTACGCCGACCGGAAAATTTATCTGCGCGACGGCCGGGTGAAACAGTAAGGAGTAAGGAGTCCGCCGATCCGAAACCCCTTACTACTGACTCCTCACTCCTTACAGTTTAGTTTGATGTTGCGTCTATTAACCACGATCTCTTGGCGCCATGTGCGGCACCATCGACTGAGAACCTGCCTGACATTTCTGGGCATGGCTCTCGGCGTCGCGGTGATCGTCGCGATCGCGATGGTGAATCGAACGCTGACGACCTCGTTTCAATCGACCATTGAGCAGATCGCCGGCAAGGCGGTGCTGCAAGTTTCCAATAGCGAAAGCGGCATGGCCGAATCCGTGTTCCCGACGGTGCGTGACACCGAGGGAGTCAAGGATGTGGCCGCCGCCGTCGACGGCTTCTTGCCGGTGAGCGGTGTGCGCTCGGAGCGGCTTTACATTTACGGCGTCGACTTACTCACCGATTTCGCCATGCGCGATCATCAGTTCGTCGGCGACGGCTTCGCCTTCGACAAGGCCCTCGATTTTATCGCTCAGCCGGACTCCATCGCATTAACCGAGTCGTTCGCGCGCCGCTACGATTTAAAAATCGGCTCGACCATCGCGCTCAACACCAGCCGCGGCAAGCAAAACTACATAGTTCGCGCGCTGTTAAAGGAAGAAGGAACCGCACGCGTGTTTGGCGGTAACTTTGCCTTGATGGACCTGCCGGCGGCGCAGGGCGCTTTCGGCAAGGACGGCAAACTCGACATCGTCGACCTCACGGTGGAACCCGGCGAAACCGTCGAAGCTGTGCAAACACGCTTGCGCCAACGGCTGAAGGGCCTTGCCGATGTCGAGCGGCCGAGAAAACGCGGCGAACAAATCGAGTCGCTGCTCACTTCCTTTCGCGTCGGGCTTTTTTTCGTAAGTCTGATTGCGCTCTTCGTCGGCTTTTTTCTTATCTACAACACGGTGTCGGTTTCGGTGGTGCAGCGCAAGCGCGAGATCGGCACGCTGCGTTGCATCGGTATGCGGCGCAGCGAACTGCTAAGCTTGATTGTTGCCGAAGCGTTGATTCTAGCAGTTGTCGGCGCCGCTATCGGTTGTCTGGTCGGCTGGCTATTGGCACAAGCGGCGTTGTTAGCCGTCGGCGAGACCGTGCGTAACCTGTTTTCCTCCATCGGACTTTCGGGCAGCAGTCTCTCGCCGCGCGAGTTGGGAATCGCGCTCTTGAGCGCGGTCGGCGTCGCGCTGTTTGCGGCGTTGCAGCCAGCGCTCGAAGCGATTCACATCAGCCCTTTGGAAAGCGCCCGGCAAGCCGTCTGGCGGCCGGTGTTTAACGGGAGAAAATCCTGGGCGACTCGGCTGGGCCTGCTTTGTTTTATCGTCGCGCCGCTGCTGATTGTCGCCGCGCCGATAGTTTCGGGCGCGATTAGGCAATTCAGCGCCGGTGTCGTTGGCATGCTGATCTTTTTGCTCGGCTTGGCGTTTTTTTCGCCGCTAGTCATCCGTTACGCGGTTAAAAAATTCTGGCAGTCGTCGGTGCGCCTTCCTGGGATATCTTGGGCCGAGAGCCGACTCGCTTCTGACAGCTTGGTGCGAAATCCCCTGCGCTCGGGGATTACCGTTGCGACCATAATCATCAGTCTTGCGGCCATCTTTACCATCGCGGCGTTCGTCAATAGCGTGCGCGGCTCGCTGCTCTTATGGGTTGACCAAATGGTCACCGCCGATATCATCATCAGCTCCGGCGCGCGAACGGCCGGACCGAGAAACGTTTCGCTGCACGAAGAGCCGCTGCCAGGTTTGCAAGCGTTGCCGGGTGTTAAGATCGTCGATCTCTATCGCCTGGTGAGAGCGAATTATCAGGGCCGCCCGATCGTCGTCGAGTCGTTTTCCGCGGTGGAATCGGCGCGCGTGCGCACATTGCCGATGGCCGAAGGCGACGGCAGGCGCGCGCTGCGTGAAATGGCTGAAGGCAAAGGCGCCATCGTTAGCGAAAGTTTTCAAACCCGCTTCGGTAAAAACATCGGCGACAGCATTGAACTGATCACGCCGTCGGGGCCGGTGAGTTTTAAAGTGCTGGGCATTTACATCGATTATTCTTCGGACATCGGCAGTGTGCTGATCGATCGGGCGCTTTACAAAAAATATTGGCGCGATGAATTGGTCGACGCCTTTGATCTATGGTTGGAACCCGGTGCGGATATGGCGGCGGTGATTCAAAAGATCAAGGATGGTTACGGCGAGCGCTATCAGCTCTTCATCAGCACGCACCGCGAACTAAAAGACGCCGTCGTGCGCATCATGGAGCAGTCCTTCGTGGTCAACTACGCCGTCGAGATTGTCGCCGTGGTGGTGGCAATCTTCAGCGTCATCAATACGCTCTTGGCATCCATTCTAGACCGCACCCGCGAGATCGGCGTATTGCGCGCCATCGGCGCGACCCAAGCTCAAATACGGCGGGTCGTGGTTATTGAAGCGGGATGGATGGGTTTGATCGGCGGCGTGCTCGGTCTGTTTGCCGGCTCAGTGATGGCCTATCACCATGTGGTGTTTAATACCAAGCTGCTCACCGGTTGGACCTTTCAGTTCTACTATCCGTACGACATCGCAGCGCTCTCAATATTCGCCGCGGTGGTATTGTGTCTGATCGCGGGCTACGGCCCGGCGAAACAAGCCGCAGCAATGCCGATCGTCACGGCGATTGGCTATGAGTAAGATTCGGATTATTTAACCGCAAAGTACGCAAAGGCCAAAGGGGACAGGCTACTTTTTGCTCTTGCAAAAAGTTGCCTGTCCTCTTTGGCGAAGATTTAGCCGCAAAATACCCTTGTATTCTGGAGACGATTTGGCTGCGATAATTTCAGCGTGACATGACTGCAAGTAAATCAGAGTGTTTTGAACAAACGCAAAGGAGTGCCAGGAAAAAAGAACTCTCCACTTTGCGTGTTTTGCGTTCTTTGCGGCTAAATATCCGATTCCCCTACGACGTCGGCAGCTCGGTGAAGATGACAAAGCGGGCACGGCGGTTTTGCACGCGGCATGCTTCGGTCTGTTCAAAGCAGGCCGGGGCTTCTTTGCCGTAACTGATGGTGACTAGACGGTCGGGAGTGATGCCTTGATCGATAAGAAAAGCTCTCGCAGTTTGCGCTCGTTTAGCGCCGAGGGCGAGGTTGTACTCCGCTGAGCCGATGTCGTCGCAGTGGCCTTCGACTTCGACCCTCGCTTTGGGGTTGGCCTTCAGCCACTCAGCATTTTTCTTGAGGATTTCCTGAGCTTCCCCCTCCAACTCGACGCTGTCGAACTGATAATAGACATCTTTTAGCGCCGCTCCCGGAGGTGTTACGGCCGCTACACCACGGCTGATCGCCTCCATGGCTGAGAGCGAGCGGGCGGCGGCGGGATTTGCCACGCCGCTGAGCGATTGCGGCGACATGAACGTACGAGGCGCCGGTACGTCGTTTGAAGAGCAACCAATGAGGGCAAAGGAGACTAATAATAATCTAATTACGGGAGTGATTTTCAAAACGGTTGGGCAATAGAATCTCAATAGCTTCATCCTTCCATAGACCGCAGCTGACTCTGTATATCCTCGCGATTTGACTCGCTCTTGTCAAGATTTTTTTGCGGTGTTGAGATGCCAGCTTTATTAATAATCTTCACACTTCAAGGTTTGCTCGCCCCAGATATCGGTGCCGCCGATGACGGCGTCGCGCGCTTCCATCAGCAATGGCCAGCCCACGGAAACTTGCCCGGCGCGGGGCAAGGAAACAATTTTGATCCTATGTTAACCGCGCTATCGGAGTCAGCGCTATTGGGGTCACCCATTAGTATTACTGTGTCATTAATATTGATTCCATCTGCCGCAGCTGGGGCATCGATCGAGTTGTCGGATGATGATGTTGGAGGCGAGCAGACAACGCAGGGTCGCGATGGAATCGGGCACGTGACGTTGCGCGCGTTGGGCTCCCCCGCGGCGTGTAATCTTGGGGTAGGGTAGCCGCTTTTGATCGAGTAGAGTTTTTTTTAGAGCCGCCATGTTTAAGACGATCCGCCAACAAGAAGCCGTAGGCTGCGATACACAAAGTAGCGTGATGATGAAATCCACGCCAGCCCCGTCCCTCGTAGTGGCTCAGGCCGAACTCCTGCTTGAGCTCTTGATAGTCCCGCTCAATGCGCCAGCGCATCTTGGCGGTCCTGACCAAATCCACAAGCGTGGTGTTAGCGGGCAACGTCGACAACCAATACTTGGTCGGTTCTGCTTGATCTACAGGCCATTCGATCAACAACCATTGTTCGGCACGCGGAGCGCGAAGCCCCTTGTCGTCACGATGCGCCGCCCGCACTCGCACAGCGGCGAAGCGCGACGACAATGGCTCGTTGGTTCCCTCGCGCCAGCCCACCGTGCGCCATCGCTGGGGTGGCAACGTTTCGGCCAACTCCTTCACACTGAGCGGTGTACTGCCTGGCACACGCCGCCACCGTGTGGCAGGACCTCCAACTCCATTTCATCGAGAGCTTCACGCCACGCCGTCTCATTGCCATAGCCCGCATCCGCCAGCACAATGCCGATGGGAACCCCCGCGGCTTTGGCGGCTTGGATCTGCTCCAGCGCAATGTCAGGCTTGGTCATAAACCTTACTTCCTTAGGCACACCGGCTTTTTTCCGCCGCCGCTGATCCTTGGCCCACTCTTTCGGCAGATACAGCCGCCAGTCGATCGGTACACTGCCACGCTCGCTGGCCAACGACAGACTGACCGCCACCTGACAATTGTCCTGCTTGCCCAATTGCCCGCAGTACTGCCGCGCTACTCCCACCGAATGGGTCCCTTTTTTCGGAAATCCGGTGTCGTCCACGATCCAATAACATCCGCCGCTAACCCCCAGCCTTGGCGTCACCCAATCGCGCACACGCCCCACAACCGCTACGTCGGACCACTCGGAGTCGGCCACCAAGTGGTGCAACGACTGATGTTTTGCGCTAACGTGCAACGGATCGATGTGCGCCGCCAGCGGCTCCACGCTCTTGCGCTCAATCGGCAGCATCAACCCTCGGCTGTAATCCGAAAACCCGACGTGGCGGTCCTGATGCCCCAATGCTTCGCACAGATACTTC
>JAERMN010000168.1 GCA_016844625.1 Deltaproteobacteria bacterium | reverse complement strand
AAGTCTCGCGAGTTTTTACCAGCGTTGCGCGGACTGTTATCGCTCTCGATAGGGTCTCCTGTGAGATCGAGGCGGGCAATTTCGTTTCTATCGTCGGCCCGAGCGGCTGCGGCAAGAGCACTCTGCTCAAGATTATTTCCGGCCTGTTGCCCGCTTCTTCCGGTAAGGTCACGGTCAATGGCCAACCCGTCCATAGCCCGCTGGAAAATGTCGGTATGGTTTTCCAAGCGCCGGTGCTGCTCAAATGGCGCTCGGTGCTCGGCAATATTCTGCTGCCGGTAGAATTCGCCAAACGCGACGTCACCGATTACGCCGACAAAGCTCGCGCGTTGATTCAGTTGGTCGGTTTAGACGGCTTCGAAGAAATGTATCCGCACGAGCTCTCCGGTGGCATGCAGCAGCGCGCTTCGCTTTGCCGCGCCCTGGTGACCGATCCACAATTGCTCTTGATGGACGAGCCGTTCGGCGCGCTGGATGCGATGACGCGGGACGAGCTCGATATCGAATTGTTGCGCATCTGGGAAGAGCGCAAAAAGACGGTGTTATTCGTCACTCATAGCATTCAGGAAGCGGTGTTTCTTTCCGACTTGGTCTTCGTCATGTCGGCCCGGCCGGGAAGACTCATTGAAACAATTGCCGTCGATCTGCCACGGCCAAGAACCATGGAAATGATGAGCACGGCGAAATTCGGCGAATACACGCTCAAAATTCGCGCGCTTTTAACTGCCAGCGGAGCTTTGGCTTCGAAAACCGGCTCCACCATGTGAATTTCTTACCCCGGTGCGCTATCATGCGATTTACGTCGGCAGCGACCCGCCGAAGCCATTTCCAAGCTTGGATGATTCGCGGTGGCACAGCGATCGAGGCGCAACCCTTCCGGAGCGAAGGCAATGGGTCTGTGCCTTGAAGATGCCAACGAAGCAAGTTCTTATGAGTTCTGCTGTGAAAAGGTCAAACCGAGTGCCAAGCGCCCAACATGACGATGAAGCTTTTGTCCCTGGTGCCTGCGCTCCTGCGGGGTCACGCCCCGATCGCTACATCGTCATAAGTTTTCGTTGCAGCGTGCATAATCCGGCTAGAAACGATTAAAGATGGCTCCAGGACTCACTTACGCCAAGGCCGGCGTTAGCATTGAAGCAGGCGATCAACTGGTGCGGCGCATCGGGCCCATCGCCAAACGGACCAAAGTTCCCGGCGTGCTCGCTGGGGTCGGCGGCTTTAGCGCGCTGTTCGATCTCAAATCGCGCAGTTATCGCGAGCCGATTCTGGTCTCTTCGACTGACGGCGTCGGCACTAAATTGAAAATCGCTTTCATGACCGGTGTTCACGACACCGTCGGCATCGATTTGGTCGCCATGAGCGTCAACGATATTCTCACCCAAGGCGCGGCGCCGCTGTTTTTCTTGGACTACTTCGTCTGTGGCAAGCTCGACGTGAAAATTACCGAAACCGTCGTGCGCGGTATTGCTGCCGGCTGTTTGCAAGCGGGCTGCGCCTTGATCGGCGGCGAGACCGCCGAACATCCCGGCGATTTTACCAAAGGCGAGTACGACCTCGCCGGCTTTGTCGTCGGGGTCTTGGAAAAAAAGAAAATTATCAAACCTACGGCGATCGCACCCGGTGATATCTTGATCGGCATTCCCTCCAGCGGGTTGCACAGCAACGGCTATTCGCTGGCGCGCAAAGTTCTGCTCGAACGCGGCCGCTTGAAATTATCACAGCGAATTCCTGAGCTGGGCCGAAGGCTCGGCGCGGAGTTACTCGAACCGACGCGCATCTACGCCAAAATCACGCGCCGCTTGTTCGCGGACTTCGAAATCAATGGCGCGGCGCACATCACCGGCGGCGGTATCACGGGAAATCTGCCGCGGGTGTTGCCGAAAGGTCGGCGCGCTGTGATCGAGCGCGGCAGCTGGCCGGTGCCGCCGGTCTTTGGTCTCATCCAGAAAATCGGCGCGGTTGAGCAGGCCGAGATGGACTCGACGTTCAATAACGGGCTAGGCATGATTCTCGTAGTGAGCAACAAACAAGCGGATAGCGTGGTTCGAGCGCTTAAATCGATGGGCGAAAAATCTTTCGTCATCGGCGAGATTCGCAAAGGAGCGCGCGGCGCGACGCTGCGCGGCTAGGAAAGTTCCATGGCGCGGCAAGTTTCCATCGGCGTGTTAATTTCCGGCGGCGGGACTAATTTGCAATCGATCATCGACGCCATCGAGGCGAAAAAACTCGACGCCAAAATTCAATTCGTCCTGAGCAATAAAGCGGACGCCTACGGCCTGGTGCGCGCCAAGAATCACGGTGTTTCCACTGAAGTGCTGGATCACAAAGCTTTCCCGAGCCGCGAAGCCTACGACCAAGCGGTCGTCGATCTGTTGCATGCGCGCGGCGTCGAACTGGTCGTGCTCGCCGGTTTCATGCGTTTGCTCTCGCCGGTGTTTGTCAAAGCTTATTCCAATCGGATCATGAATATTCATCCGGCCTTGCTGCCGGCATTTCCCGGTCTCCACGCGCAGAAAAAAGCGCTCGAGTATGGCGTGCGTTGCGCCGGCTGCACGGTGCATTTCGTCAATGAAGAGTGCGACGAGGGGCCGATCATCATTCAAGCGGTGGTGCCGGTCTTTGCCGATGACACGGAGGAAGCCTTGGCGGCGCGCATCTTGAAGCAGGAACACCGAATTTATCCCCGCGCGATTCAGCTCTACGCCGAAGGCCGGTTGCGCGTCGTTGGACGGCGCGTGTCGGTCGATGGTTTTAGCAAAGATGAGGATCAGGTTCTTATACAACCGTCGTTGGCAAGATGAAGAACCCCAAAGCGACGCTTATATTTTTCGCCAAGATCCTAGTTAGCGCCGGGTTATTGGCGTTTTTTCTTTCGCGCATCGACCTCGGCCAGTTTTGGGGCACGCTGCTCGCGGCGGATGTCGGCTACGTGAGCGTTGCTCTGGTCGGCTACCTCGTATGTCAGGTTATCAGTGCCCTGCGCTGGACCGTGTTGTCGCGGCCGTTAGGTTTCACTATGGGGCTAAGCGGCATGACCGCCTACTACTTTATCGGCATGTTTTTTAATCTCTTCGCGCCCGGAACGGTCGGCGGCGATTTGAGTAAGATTTATTATCTCACACGAGAAGGGCAGAAAGCGGGCGAGGACAGCTGGTCAGCGGCGACCTTACGCGCGACGGTTTCGGTGGTGGCTGACCGCGCCGTCGGCATGTTGGTGTTGGTCTGGTTGGGTGCGATCGGCTTGTTCTTATTTTCCAATTACGCAATTCCTGCCACTGTTCGCTTGGTGACATTCGCACTTGCGGCGGGATTGTTAGTCGGCGGACTTTGCTTGCCCTTGGCGACCAGATTTCTTCCCAATGACAGCCATCCGCTGATTGCCAAATTGCGCCTGGCGCTGGAGAGCTACGGGACCGGATTTCGCGCGATTCCCTTGGCGCTGCTGCTGTCTCTCATTGTCCACCTCATTCAAGCCTGGATGCACGTGGTGATGGGCAAGGCGCTCAATCTCGATATCCCTTTCACGTTCTGCCTGATTCTATACCCATTGGTCGGAACTTTTGCGGCCATTCCAGTCAGTTTCAATGGCATCGGTCTGAGAGAATCGGGATATTTATTCCTGCTCAGTGCTATCGGCATCAGTTCAGAAAAGGCGATCGCCTTCGGCTTGCTACTGTTTGTCATTGTTGCTCTCGATAGCTCGTTGGGCGGATTACTGTTTTTGTTAAAGCGCAAAGAGAACGCGGCGATCGAAAGCGTCGACGCTTAGATCAGATACTGGCGAAATAGCGTCGCCAGGCCGAGAAAAGAAAGAAAGCCGAAGGCGTCGGTAAGGCCGGTGACAATGATGCCGGAACCTAAAGCCGGATCCAACTTCAAGGATTTTAGCAGCAATGGAATCACCGCGCCGGCGACTCCCGCCATCAATCCAAGATTGAGAATCATCGCGCTAGCGAGCACGAGTCCGAGATAAGGATTGCCTTTCCAGATGAGCGCCGCGAGAGCGATCACGGCGCCGGCGGCGAGGGCGATGCAAATACTGACCGACACTTGTTTGACCACGGCTTTCCACGCTGAGGAGAATTCTAATTCGCCCAATGCGATCGCGCGAATAATGACCGTCGCGGTCTGCGTCGCGCCGTTGCCGCCGACGCCGGCGACTACAGGCATGAAGGTGACCAAGGCGATGATCTCGTGCAGAGTGTTTTCGAACAAGCTCACGACGGAGGCGGCCAAGGTCGCGGTGAGCAGATTCAACATCGTCCAGGGAAGCCGCATCTTGACCGAGCGCAAAACCGGCGTGAACACGCGGTCTTCCTCGGCCAAGCCGACCATCTTGTACATGTCCTCGGTGCTTTCCTGGTTGATGATATCGATCACGTCGTCGACGGTGATGATCCCTTCCAAGCGGCCGGCTTCGTCGACGATCGGCAATGCGAGCAGCTCGTACTTCGCGACGAGTCGCGCCGCTTCTTCTTGGTCCATGAAGACGTTAGCTTTGACGGGATCGCTGATCATCATGTCGCTCAACGTGCGCCCGGGCGGCGCGATGACGAGATTGCGAATCGGCACGACACCGACCAATTTGCCCGCGTCGTCGACGACGTAGAGATAAAAGAAGGTCTCTAACTCGCCGCGTTCGCGAATCTTGTCGATGGCGCCTTGGGCCGTGGTGTTGGGCGACAGCGCCATAAACTCCGTCGTCATCAGGCGGCCAACCGTGTCTTCGGGATAGTTAATGATTTCCCGCACCGCGGCCTGCCGCTCGGGATCTAACAAGCCCATGACACGCTCGCGCCGGTCATCTGACAGGCTATCGATAAAGGTCACGGCGTCGTCGGGATCGGCGCGCACGATCAAGCGGCCAACTTTTTCGTCGTCGATCAAGGCGAGAATATCCGGCAACAACTCAGGCGGCAGCTCTTTGAGCGTCTTGGCGGCGCGCCGCGACGAGAAAAGAATGTCGAAGAGCTGGCGGATTTCCGCCGCTTGCAATCCTTTGAACAGCAAGGCGATATCGGCCGGATGGCTTTTGCCGATGAACCTCAAGACACGGTCCGGCGTTGCCGTGCGCAACATCTCGCGGACTGTATCGTAATCGATGGGGACCGGTTTCATATTAAATAAACGAAGCCACTTCGCGGCCGGGGTATTGACCCCGGCGCCTATTAAAATATCGCAAAGGGGATGCTCGCCCCCTTTGGAAACCCCATTTAATGGTTTCACGCTGAAATCAGCGTGGTCAACAACAAATATCGCCGCCGATACGGTCGTTACTTCATAACGACAGGCTCTTGGTTTTGCAAATGTGCGGGCGATTTTAACCGTCTTTCACTGCATGGGCAAAATTTGCTACTGTATGAAACAGCTGGCGACAGCAAATCGATCCGATGAAATACGACGAACGCATTTGGCAGGTCATTCGCGACGCGCGCTTGGGACTTCTCCTTGTGCCGATCTCGATGTTCGCGCTGCCGGCGGAACTGTACGCCGCCAGCTCGGCGGCATTGGACGCCAGTCGACCGCCGTCGTTCGCGGCGATTGCCAAAAAAACTATGCCGGTGGTGGTCAATATTTCGACGACCTCGCAGCGATCGCCGCGCTCCGGTTCCAACGACCCCATCGAAGATTTTTTTAACCGTTTCTTCGGTGAAACGCCGCCCAAGGAGAGCAATCAACGCAGTCTCGGCTCCGGTATCCTGATCACCAAGGACGGCGAGATTCTCACCAATTATCACGTCGTGCGCAACGCCGACACGATCAAGGTCAAATTGGCCGATCAAACCGAGTATGAAGCGCGGTTGGTCGGCAAGGATGATCGCACCGACTTGGCATTGATCAAGATTCGACGATCGGGCGGCAATCTGCCTTTCGCCAGGTTGGGGACATCGAGCCAAATCGACGTCGGCGATTGGGTGATGGCGATCGGCAATCCATTCGGCTTGGAGCACACGGTCACCGCCGGCATCGTCAGCGCCAAAGGCCGCGTTATCGGCGCCGGTCCCTATGACAACTTCATTCAGACTGATGCTTCGATCAATCCAGGCAATAGCGGCGGACCGCTGATCAACGCCGAAGGCGAGGTGATCGGCGTTAACAGCGCGATTTTCAGCCAATCCGGCGGCAATGTCGGCATCGGCTTCGCGATTCCGATCGATTTGGCGAAAAAAGTCGCCGATCATTTGCGCAAGAACGGCAAGGTCGTACGTGGCTGGCTTGGTGTGCGCGTTCAAGATGTCACGCCAACCTTGGCGTCGTCCGTCGGCCTGACCCGTAACCCGAACGAAACCACGCTGGTCACCGAAGTCGCCGAGAAGAGCCCAGCCGCGGAAGCGGGCGTCAAGACCGGCGACATCATCGTCGAATTCAACGGCAAGCCGGTGCCCAAGAGTCATGATTTCCCCAGCGTGATAGCGGATACCGCGCCGGGCCAGAAGGTGACTCTGAAAATATTCCGCGACAAGAAAGAACAAGTGGTCGGTGTGCGCATCGGCGAGCTGGCCGAGGAGAGCGAAGCCAATCAACCGGTGGAGGCGAGAGATGCCGAGCTCGGTCTGCGCGTCCAACGGATTACACCGGAAGCGGCGCGCCGCTTGGGGCTCGGTTCGGCGAAAGGCGTATTGGTCGTCGAAGTTCAGCCGGGCAGCCCGGCCGATCAAGTCGGTATCGAGCCCGCGGACGTGATTCGAGAAGTCAACCAGCGCGCGGTCAGCAACGTGAAAGAGTTCGAGCGCGCGACGCGCCAGGGGCGGCGCGGCGATCGGATATTGCTGCTTGTGCAACGCGGCGATAACGCGGTATTCTTT
>JAERMN010000167.1 GCA_016844625.1 Deltaproteobacteria bacterium | reverse complement strand
CTCGATTGCATCAGAAATTCGGGAAAGAAAACTCGCGTGCGCACCGATCTCAGCGAAGAGGAAGGTGAGATCAACGCTTTGTTGATAGAAGTTGAAGATTCTATGGTGAAAACATTGGCCGGCAAAAGTTTACAAGAAATGATTCTCCGGCTCACGCCGCCCGAGGCGCGGGAGTAGCGCGGCGACTGGCATGCGATCGTGATGGACACCCTAGCGGCCGCGGAAAAGGTTTTTGAAGAACGAGCTGAAGTTTTTTTCGAGCGCTTTTGGCATGGCGGCTTCGGCGAGTTTTTCGCTATTCAAGTTCACCGCCGGATTTTCCACGGGGCCGGTGACTCTGAGCGGCACAACGACCCGTCCTTGGCTGTCTTTCAAAAATGTCGTCGTGCGGCCGCGGCCGGCGCGCACTGAGGCTTGCGATGAGAGCGCGGTTTCGAGGGTGATATTGAGAGTCGGTTGGTCGATGGTCATGGTGCCTTTGCCATTTACTTCCATTTGCGGATTGATCAAATAGAGCCGGGAGAAATCGGCGTAACCGCCGCCGACGATGAATTCCGCCTCCATGGTCTTAAAAGTCGTGGCTTCGCGCTGTCCGTCTTTCGATAAACCGATCATGCCGGTGACACGCTGAATTTTCTTGATCAGATTGACGTTGGTGAGCTCACCGTCGCGGGCGACGAGTTTGCCGTTACCTTGCAAGCGGCGCGATACGGCACCGCCGCCAAGCGGCAATATGATATTCACTTCGCCGTTGAGCGTTCCTTTGAGGGCGCGCTTGCCGTGAACTTTTACGTCCCGAAACAGGCCGCGCACTTGAGTAACCAGCGCGTTGGAGGGACCGGTGACCATCATATTCAAACCCATCGGACCGCTGATCTCGGTGTCGCGCGGCGCGAGGCCGAAGACCGAAAGGATTTGAAAAATTGTCTTGGCGTCCACTTTGTCGGCGGCAAGATTGAGATTGACCCGCGGCGTGGTTGAGAGATTGCTCACGCTCCCTTGCACGGGAAAAGTCAGATCTTGAATCTTCAAACGATTGTTCTTGAGCTCGAGCAACGCCTTCTCTTCCTGGTATTTGAGCTGACCTTCCAACGCGACCGTATTTAAGCCGGGATAGTTGAACGCAACGCGAAAGGGGAACGGGGCCGTTTCGCTAAACTCCTGGAGCGACAGATCGATGCCTTTGATATTGACCGGCGTCAATCCTTTGGTAATCAGGTTGAGCTGGCCGTCATTGATGCGCACCCGGTTGGGCAGGGCGAGGGGCGGCGGGGCTTGCACCGATTTCGTTCCGTCGGCTTTCTTCTTCACTTCGCGCCGGTTATTGGCGCGAGTCTTGTTGCTGCCTATGTCGGAATAATTAAACGAACCATCGGGCTGCTTGAGCACATTAAAAATCGGTTTTTCCAGCACCAGTTCGGTGACCTCGAAGCGACCGCGCAGCAGCGGCCAGAGCCTGAGCTTTAACTGGACTTGCTGTGCCGTGAAGAAAGTATTGTCGGCGAAAGCGGCGCTGTCGGAGACTTTGAGTTTGGACAAGCGGATCGACGGCGTTGGGATTAGATTCAAGTGCACTTCGCCGACGTCGATGCGGCGGTTGAGCGCCTCTTCGAGCAGCGGTAAATAGGTACGCTTGAACAAACCCAGATCGACGAAATGCGGTATGATGAGAATCAGCGCCAGCAAGAAGCCAAACACACCCAGACCGATCCACGCCGCTTTCTTGATCTTGAAGCGCCGCGATGGGGCGGTTAGGTCCGTCGATGATATTGCTTCAGACATTGTGCCGATCTGGTAGCGTAATATTATACGGCATCGCCCGGGGTTTCCATATAACGAAGGGTACCGAATGTCGACCCAAAAAAAAGGTCGGCAAGCGCCTCCCACCCAAGGTGTTTCCGGAGAGCTGTTAGTAGCCACGGCGAGAACTATTTGTTAGCATGCCGTCCCTGAAGGGCTCGCAACGACTTGGAAATAGCAATAGAAATTTTTCCGCAGGTTTTGCTTGACGGCATCGTTCTCGGCTTCATGTATGCTCTGATCGCTTTAGGCTACACGATGGTCTACGGCGTTTTGGAGTTTATCAACTTTGCCCATAGCGAGATTTTTGTTCTCGGTGCCTTCGTCGGCGTGGAAGTTTTATTGCTGCTTGAGAGCGCCGGCCATCTGGCGACGCTGCACCCGGCGGCGATTCTCTCGTTGGTGATCGTCACCGGCATGGTGATCAGCGGGTTGGCAGCGATGGCGCTCGAGCGAATCGCCTACCGGCCGCTCATGGGCGGGCCGAGATTGGTCGCGCTGATCTCGGCGATCGGCGCGTCATTTTTTCTTCAGGATGGTCTGCGCTTGTTCGAAAGTTTGTGGCGCAACACGTTTTATCTCAACTATCCGAGCCTGGAGTTTCTCGACAAAAATATCCCGATCGCCGCCGCGCTCGTGATTCCAGTCAAATCGCTACTGGTGATTATCACCGCCCTGCTCACGTTGATCGGGCTCCATATCTTTGTCAACAAGACTAAGATGGGCACGGCGATTCGCGCCGTCGCGCAAGATCCCGACACCGCGTCGCTGATGGGTGTTCCGGTCAATCGCGTTATCGCCTTGACCTTCTTCGTCGGCGGTGCGCTCGGCGGCTTGGCCGGCGTGCTCTTCGGCATTCATTACAGCCTGGTCAATCCCTACAGCGGTTTTGTCCCTGGCATGAAAGCGTTCACCGCCGCGGTGCTAGGCGGCATCGGCAATATCCCGGGCGCCATGGTGGGTGGCATGCTGCTCGGTTTGCTCGAAGCGTTCGCAGCATCTTATCTCTCGCTCATCACCGACGGTGCCTTCGGCGCGGAATACAAAGACGTCGTCGCTTTCTTGGTGCTGATCCTGATTCTGATCTTTCGTCCCAAGGGGTTGCTCGGCGAGACGGTAAGGGAGAGCAAGGCATGAACCAACCGTTGGTGGTCAGCGGTTTGTGCATTTATATCGCCGCGAGTTGTCTGCTCGCCTATTTCTTTCCGCAGTCGGTGCTGGCTTTTTTATTAGTGGAAGCTGCTTTGCTGCTGCTCTACTACGCGCCAGCGAGCGACCGAGCGAAAATTATTCTTGGCGCGCTGGTGTTGTTGGTGCTGCTGCCGTGGCTCGGCATGGTGAACGCTTATTATTTAGAAATCGCCATCCAGATTGGCATCTTCGTCGCCTTGGCGCTTGGCCTCAACATCGTCGTCGGCTTCGTCGGGCTCTTGAATCTCGGCTTCGTTGCCTTCTTCGCCATCGGCGCCTATCTTTGGGCGATCTTCGGCTCGCCCCATGCGAACCAATTCATCTCCGGCGGTTTCTTCCCGCTCTCGCCCAATTGGTTTTTTGTTTTCCTGATTCTCAGCATTGTCGTCGGCGCGTTGACCGGCGCTTTGCTGGGTTTACCGGTATTACGTCTGCGCGGTGATTATCTTGCCATCGTCACCCTCGGCTTTGCCGAGGTCGTGCGCGCGCTGATGAATAATCTCGACAAGCCTATTAACTTAACAAACGGTCCCCGCGGCATCTCACCAATCGCTAAGCCGCCGTTGTTCTTCAAGCCCTGGTTGGAATTCTTTGGCATGGAGATCGCCGACACGAAGCTTTATCCGCTGTACTTTTACTTTCTCGTGCTGTTTATAGTCCTTGTCATTATTGTAGTCACGCGGCGCTTGGAAAACTCACGCATCGGCCGGGCGTGGAAAGCGATTCGCGAAGACGAGATCGCCGCCATCGCCATGGGCGTGCCGGTGGTGCGCATGAAACTCTTAGGTTTCGCCGTCGGCGCTTCGTTTGCTTCCGCCGTCGGTGTCTTGTTCGCTGCCAAGCAGGTGTTTATCAATCCCGAGAGTTTTACTTTCATGGAATCCATCGGCGTTCTCGCCATGGTGATTCTCGGCGGCATGGGTTCGATCCCCGGCGCGATCCTGGGCGCCACCGGCGTGACGATTCTTAACTTACAACTGCTTAAAGGTTTGTCTTTGTGGCTCAATGGGTTGCGTCAATCCGGCGCAGTGCTGTGGCTGCCGCTCTTGGGCGACTTGCCGTTGGCGAACTTGCCGGCGCAGTTTGAACCGGCCAAGTACGAGCGCATGGTGTTCGGATTGATTCTTATTCTCATGATGATCTTTCGCCCGCAAGGAATTTTGCCGCCGAAGCAGGAGCCGAGGAAATAGCCCAAGAAAACTCGAAGCACGAAATCCGAAATCCGAAACAAATCCAAATGACCAAAACATGCAAAATTCCAAACAAACTTCCTTCGGATTCAGTGTTTTGGATTTTCCGGATTTGAGATTTATTTGTTTCGGATTTCGATATTCGGATTTCGGATTTAATTTCAGTGGCGTCTTGGCGCGAGATACGTTCTTAAGATTGCCCGGTGCAAAAAGTGGTAAGTAGGAATTGAAAATGGCTTTGCTCGAACTCCGCGATATCTCGAAACGCTTCGGCGGCCTGCAGGCGCTGTCGCGGGTGAGCATGGAACTGGAAGAGGGCATGATCGCGTCGCTGATTGGTCCCAACGGCGCCGGCAAGACGACGCTGTTCAATGCCTTGACCGGACTGTACCAGCCGGATGCCGGTGAGATTCGTTTTCAAGAGCGGTCGCTCGTCGGCATGAAGCCGGACCGGATCGCTAGCGCCGGCATCAGCCGGACGTTTCAAAATATTCGCTTGTTCTCCCACATGACCGTGCTCGACAACGTGCTGGTTGGCATGCACTCGCGCCTGCACACTCGGCTGTCCGATATTCTGCTGGCTTCGCAGGGATTCCACAGCAGCGAAAAGGACGCGCGGCGCAAGGCGATGGCACTGATCGAGCTGACCGGCCTTTCCGGCCGCGAGCATGAGTGGGCGCGCCAGCTTTCCTACGGCGAGCAGCGCCGTCTGGAGATCGCCCGCGCTCTGGCGGCGGAGCCGAAGCTGTTACTGCTCGACGAGCCGACCGCCGGTATGAACCCGAGCGAAGCGCAGTCGTTGATGGCGCTCTTCAAAGAACTGATCGGTAAATACGTCAAAGCGATTCTCTTGATCGAGCATAATATGCGCGTCGTGATGGGGATTTCCGATCGTGTCCATGTGCTCGACTACGGCGAGAAAATCGCCGAAGGCCGCCCCGACGAAGTTCGTCAAGATGCGCGCGTCATCGAAGCCTATCTGGGGCGAGGATCCTGGGTCGAGAATGTTAAGAGTTAACGGCATCCACGTTTACTACGGCGCGATCCATGCGCTCAAAGGCGTATCGTTTGCCGTCGAGAAAGGCGAGCTAGTGACGCTCCTCGGCGGTAACGGCGCGGGGAAAACGACCACGTTGAAAACTTTGTCCGGTTTGCTGCGACCGAGATCGGGCTCGGTGGAACTTGAAGGCGCGGCGCTGGAAAAAGTTGAGCCCCATGAAAGAGTTCGGCGCGGCGTCGCTCACGTGCCTGAAGGCAGAAAAGTTTTTCCGCGCTTCACAGTGCTGGAAAACTTGCAGATCGGCGGTTACACGCGCTCGAAGCATGCGCTCGCGCCGGAGCTAGAGTTTGTCTTTGAAATGTTTCCACGTCTGAAAGAGCGGCAAAAGCAGTACGCCGGCACGCTCTCCGGCGGCGAGCAGCAGATGCTCGCCATCGGCCGCGCGCTGATGGCAAAACCGAAATTGCTCTTGCTCGACGAGCCGTCTATGGGATTAGCGCCGAAGATTGTTGAGCAGATTCTTGAAAATATTCGCGCCATCAACAAGGCTGGCTTGACGGTCTTGCTGGTCGAGCAGAACGCCGCCATGGCGCTGGCGATCTCGCATCGCGGTTATGTGCTGGAGACCGGCGTAGTCATTCTCGAGGGGAGCGCCAGCGAGTTGGCGGGCAATGACTTGGTCCGGCAGGCATATTTGGGCGGGTGAGGGACGGGAGAATAGCCGCAAAAAACGCAAAGGGCGCAAAAAAAGAAATCGGATTATCTCCCGCAAAGGCGCCAAGGCGCGAAGGTAAGAACACATTGTCTTTTCGACCAAAGGGAGAAATCTTTATTAGATCCCTCGCATCGGTTCGGGATGACGGGCACCGCCCGTCACTTTGCGCCTTTGCGGGAGTAATTCCCTGTGTGCTTTAAACCAACTCGATTAACCGTTAAACTCACCCGGCGTGCAATACCAAACTCGACAGATGAGCTTCGGCGGTGGCAACGTGACGCCGGCAGTCAAGTTTTTGCTGATCGTCAATGTCGGTGTCTTTATCGTTCAAACGGTTATCGGCAGTTCGTTAGAACAGCAGCTGACATTTTACTTCGGCTTGGTGCCGCCGCTGGTTTTGCAAAATCTCTATCTCTGGCAGCTATTTACCTACCAGTTTCTGCACGGCGGATTGTTTCATCTGCTGTTTAACATGCTCGCAGTGTGGATGTTTGGCTGCGACCTGGAGCGACGCTGGGGCGGTAGTTTTTTTCTGCGCTATTATTTTATTTCCGCCATCGGCGGCGGTTTTCTGAACACGGTGTTTTTGCCGAGTCAGATGGGGCCAAGCATCGGCGCGTCGGCTGGCGTGTACGGGCTGTTGCTCGCCTACGGACTGATTTATCCAACCCGGATCGTTTATTTTTATTTTCTCTTTCCGATCAAGATGAAACATTTCGTCTGGATCATCGGCGCCATCGCGTTCTACAACTCGATCACGTCAGGCCCAAGCGGCATCGCCCACCTGGCGCACCTGGGCGGCATGGTGTTCGGCTATCTCTATCTCCGCACCGGCACACCGGCAAT
This sequence comes from Deltaproteobacteria bacterium, assembly GCA_016844625.1. Classification (GTDB taxonomy): domain Bacteria; phylum Desulfobacterota; class Binatia; order UBA9968; family UBA9968; genus DP-20. The sequence continues at coordinate 498 of JAERMN010000167.1, read as the reverse complement.
CCGTTCGATAAATTCAAAGACTACCTCGACCGCCGCCGGCTCAATCGACTGAAAAAACGCTTCCAAATCATCCCCGGCGGCAAAGACGATGAGGGCGGGCCGACCGTGCATTAAAATATCCTATATTCAGATCATCGCATTGTGCAGGTCACCTTTGCCTACGATAAGAAAGCTCGAAAGTTGCACTTCAAAGTGCGGCCGACCAATTTAAACAAAACCACTTCGCGGCCGGGGTATTTACCCCTGCCGCGACCAAAGGGGATGCTCGCCCCCTTTGGAAACCCCATTTAATGGTTCCGCGCTGAAATCAGCGTGGTCAACGACAATTTAGCGAAACGGAGTTTTCGGCGGTCTTCTCCCGGGCGGTAGTTGTCATTGGGTAAAAGGTCGGGAGTCTTATCTTGATTAAGACAGGGCTTGGTGAATGAAGTCTTTTAACAGAGTCTGATAGGGCGTTCCCAGCTTCCTGGCTCGCGCTTTGGCTTTGGCAAGATCACC
>JAERMN010000166.1 GCA_016844625.1 Deltaproteobacteria bacterium | reverse complement strand
GCGAAAGCCAACGCCATCAGAGCGAGTTGCCGATAGAGCGTGTTTGGGCTCGTCGCCGTCAGCGCTCGCTGGGCCGAATTGAGCGCCTTGTCGAGATCATTGGTCGCCAAGTAAATATTTGCCTGGTACAGGTGCGCCACGCTAGCATAACGCGACCAACGATAGGTTTGAACTTTCTCAAATGCGGCGATCGCCTCCGGATATTTGCTCTCTTGGTGCAAAGCCATCGCTTTGGTGAATTCCTGGGATGCGGCGATGTTCTGATTCTCTTTATACCCTTGCCAGCCCCAGAGCGCTGCTAGGATGACAACTAACGCGGCGACCGCGGAAAACACCAGCGCTTGATGACCGTTATAAAATTCAAGCGCTTTTCCCGTCGCAACCTGAAACTGGTCCGGTTGGCGCAGTTGTTTTCTGGTTAGTTTTTTACTTGCAGTGGCCATGTTTGCTTGAGTTGCGAAATGATGGTCTGGGCTAGCGGAGAGTTTCAGTGCGAAATTAACTCGACCCGCGTAAGCTTCTACTATTGCTTATACTTGAAATCGCCGGGGCCCATTTTTTCGAGGATCTCGGACCATTTTTCCTGGGATACGTTGGAGATGTTTTCCACTGGCGGTTCCTTACCTTCATCACTTTGCTCCAAGACACTGGACGCCTCCAGGACGGCTTTAGCGACGTAGATCGGACTCTTGGTCCGGAGCGCCAGTGCGATCGCATCGCTTGGCCGTGAATCGATCATCACCTGGCGGCCGGCTACGCTCAGATTAATCGACGCGTAATAAGTATTCTCCTTGAGCTCAGTGATCTCAACCGACTCGACCGAACAACCGAATTCGCCCAGAATTGTCTTAAGCAGATCGTGAGTCATCGGCCGAGCCATTTTGATGCCCTCGATTTCGGTCGCCATGGCGGTGGCTTCGAGCAAGCCGATCCAGATCGGCAGATTGAGTTTGTTCTCGGTATCTTTCAAAATCACGATCGGGGTTTTGGTGACCGGATCCAAGGTTAATCCGCCAACCGACATTTCAATGGTATCTTCCTTTTTGCTCATGCCCTGTTCCCTTCCAACTGCGACTCCAAATTAAACTTATCCCACAACAGTTCACCGAGCAACGAGTTGGCGGTGGCGCTGATGATTTTTACCGGAACCATTTGACCGACAAGATGTTCCGGCGCCACGACATTGACAATTCGGTTGGTGCGCGTGCGTCCCATCAATTGTCCATTTTTGAGCTTCGACGGCCCGTCGACAAAGATCTCATCCCGCTCGCCGATACGCTGGCGATTTTTCGCGAGCGTTATCCCCCGCTGCATCGTCTGCACTATCTTTAAACGTTCCCTTTTTACGTCCCCGGGAACGTCGTCATCATAGAGTTTTGCTGAGACTGTCTGTGGCCGAGGTGAATACATGAACGAGAAGATTTCATCATACTCGACCGACTGAAGCAATTCTAGAGTCTGTTCGAACTCGGCGTCGCTTTCTCGCGGAAAACCGACGATGATATCGCTGCTGAGCGCGACTCCTGGACAACGATCGCGCAGGCGCATGAGACGATCTAAATATTCTTGCTGCGTGTAGCCGCGGCGCATGCGCGCGAGCACGCTATCCGAGCCTGATTGAACCGGCAAGTGGAGATGCTCGCAGAGATGTTCGCAGTTCGCGAATGCTTCGATCAGTTCCGGCGACAAATCTTGCGGATGCGATGTGGTAAATCGAATGCGCTCCAAACCGTCAATCGCGTCGACCCGACACAATAGCTCAGCAAAGCCGGATTCACCTGGGGTGAGTTTGCCGTAGGAGTTGACGTTCTGGCCCAAGAGCATCACTTCTTTAACGCCTTGGACGACCAGCGTTTCGATCTCGGCTATGATCTTAGCGCTCGGACGGCTGACCTCGCGGCCGCGCACATGGGGCACGATGCAGAAGCTACAAACTTTGTTGCACCCTTGCATAATCGTGACGTAGGCTTTCGAACCGTGGACTTGGGTTCTGCCGTCGACGTCTTCCATATATGCCGGATCGCGATAAAAGGTCACTTCGACTGGTCGGGCCCGCGCCGATTCGACCTGCGCGACCAGCTCGGGCAACTTGTGAATGTTATGGGTGCCGAACACGATGTCTAGATGGGGCACACGCTTTAAAAGAGTCTCGCCTTCCTGCTGCGCCACGCAGCCGCCGACACCGATGATCACGCCTTCGTGGTAATCTTTATATTCCTTCCAGCTGCCCAGCGCGCTATAAACTTTCTGCTCGGCCTTATCGCGCACGCTACAAGTATTGAGCAAAATCAAATCGGCGGCATCGATGCGGTCGGTCTGAACGTAGCCGTTCCGGCTCATCACCTGGGCGATGCGCTCGGAATCGTACTGGTTCATCTGGCAACCGTAGGTTTGGATGTAAAGTTTCTTTGACATGGTGGTCACGGCGTTATCAAATCGACGATCTTGTAGAGCTGGTTGATGCTGCGGCATTCCTCGGCGATATGGCAATGGGGCGCATAGCGCGGCATCTCGCTGTCACCGATGCCCCAAGTCATGCGGCTTTCCGGGTTAAGCCAGATTAACTGCTTGGCTTTGCGCTTGATCTCGCGCAGCACCCAGTCGTTGGGCCGGTTGTAGTTATTTCTGCCATCGCCAATGATCAGCACCGTGGTCTTGGTGCTGATGGCGGGAAAAAAGTTTCGATGAAACTGCTCGAAGGCCCGGCCAAAGTTGGAATGGGAAAAAACGTCAATCACATCGCCTTTGAGCGCCGTCTCCACCGCCGTCGAGATGTCATGTTCTTCGAACAGCTTAGTGACTTCGCCAATCTCGGCGACGAAGACGAAGCTGCGGACTTTAGAATAGAGATCCTGCACCGAGTAAACGAACTGCAACATGAAGCGCGAGGCATTTAGAACTGAATCCGAAATATCGCACAACAGCATCACCTGCGGCTTGGTTTTCTTACGCCGGTCGAGCTGAATAGTAAACGGTACGCCGCCATATTGAAGATTTTTTCGCAGCGTCTCTTTGACGTTGAAACGGCCGCGCACGGCTTTCTTGCGCCGGACCGAAAGCCGGTTCTTTAACCGCTGCGCCAGGCGCGCCACGGCGTCATTCATGCGCCGAATGTCGTCTTCGGTATAGAACGAAAAGCTCTTATCGGCCAAAGCGCTGCGTTGGCTGTAATCGCGCGGCTCGGCGCCTTGTTTGCGCTGCTCCTGCTGAATGATTTCGCGCAAAAGCCGGTTCAGATCGCGCATGCGCTCGTCCAAATAGCGCATGACGTTTTGCAGATCTTCGCCGCTCTCGCCGAGCATCTGCAGCATGCCTTTGAACCGCTCGATCTCGCTTTGCACCCGGTCGAGCTGGAGGCGCATCATCATGCGCGTATACGGCGTATGGCGCAGGCTGTCCGGCGTGCCGTTTTGCATCTCCTGCTCCATCGCCTGGCGTAGCAAACGCTCGAGTTCGCCGCGATTGTTCTGTAACAGCGCTTTGGTGAGCTCGGATAAGTCCCCTGCCATTTCTTTAAGCAGCTTCCCGATCTGTTCGAGCATCTCCTGAAACTGCTCGGGTGTGAGACCGAGCTCGTCCATGATCTTGCGCTCGAGCGCATCGAGCGCCTGGCCGATACCGAGAAAGAAATAGTCGAAGAGTTCTTCGAAGGGCTTAACGTCGCCGGTGCGTTTCACCAGCGTCGTGCGCAAGGCGTTGCGAAACAGCAGCGGGTCGGAGATACCGAGCAGGTCAAGGGCGCGAAAGGCGTCCATGTTTTCCGACAGTGACACACGGATGCCGTTACGGCGGAGCACGTTAGCGAATTCAATTACGCGCGCTTGCATCTGGCAAAACCTTAGTGCAGGTGATCCTTTTCGCCGCCCCCGGCGCTTGGCTGCTGCGCCCGCTTTTCGGCGAGGAAGGCTTTGAGCTCTTGATGAGCTTTACGAATGTCGGCTTCGTACTTCATGAGTGTCGACAGGGTCTGCTCGACCAATTCATTATCCAGCTCTTTGATGTTGAGCAGCGTCAGGGCGCGCACCCAGTCGAGAGTTTCGCTGATACTCGGCGTCTTTTTTAAATCGAGCTTGCGTAGCCGGTGCAGCACGCGCACAACTTCGTCGGCTAATTTGTCGCCGACGCCGGGAACTTTGAGCGTGATGATTTCTTTTTCCCGTTCGGGATCAGGAAAGTCCAAGTAGAGATGGAGGCAGCGGCGCTTTAGCGCATCGGACATTTCTCGGCTGTTATTGCTGGTGAGCACGACCAACGGAATATGTTTCGCCTTGAGCGTGCCGATCTCCGGCACGGTGATCTGGAAGTCGCTTAAGATTTCAAGCAAGAACGCTTCGAATTCAGCGTCGGACTTGTCGACTTCGTCAATTAACAAAACCACGCGCTTTTCCGACAGCAGTGCGCGCAGCAACGGCCGCGGCAACAAAAACCGGTCGGAGTAAAATACACCGTCCTGCTTGGCAACTTGGGCGACCGCTTCTTGGAGCGTCTTGGCGCCTTGGAGAATCTCGCCGATCTTGTCCTTGAGGATTTGAGTGTAGAGCAGCTGTTTGGCGTACTCCCATTCGTACAAAGCCTTGGCCTCGTCGAGCCCCTCGTAACATTGCAAGCGAATCAGCTCCAATCCTAGCGAATCGGCGAGAACTTTTCCCAACTCGGTCTTCCCTACCCCCGCCGGTCCTTCGACCAACAGCGGTTTTTCCAACGACGTGCCTAGGTAAACCACCGTAGCGACATTTTTGTTGCACAGGTACTTTTCTTTGCCTAAACTCGCGATCACTTCGTCGACCGATTGAAACATAGTTATCCTTTCCGATTTCCGCGAGGCTAACATAATCATTTCTGAACAACAAATAACCCATTGCCGTATAGCCCAAACCAAATGTGAAAGAGTTTTTCACCACGAAGGACACGAAGGTTTTCGTAGGGTGCGCTTCGCGCACCGGTCAGTCTCGGAATATTTCGGGTCACCAGAAAATTGGCGCGAGCCGCGAAAACTTTGCGCCATAATTATTACAGCGTAGCATAGCCGCCGGCATGACAACGGAGAGCCCAGCTGATTGCAGAAGCGGCCAGCATTCTGTAATTGAAGAAGCGTGTGTACTTTGGCGCTCTATTTTCGCTGCTTCGACAGTTACCCGATAGTGGTCGCGGCCAACCGTGACGAACATTTTGACCGTCCCTCGGCCGCGCCGGCGCTGCTCAATGGCAATCCCAAGATTATTGCCGGAAAAGATCTCCGCGCCGGCGGCACCTGGCTCGGCGTAAACGCAGCGGGGTTGATGGTCGGCATTCTCAACCGCCGCATAAACGGCGATGCGCTGCCCGCGACGGTGGCGCGTTCCCGCGGCGCGCTTTGCATGGAACTATTGCAGTTGAGCTCCGCAAAGGCGGCGCGCCGGCGCATCGATACGGACCGATATCGCTACCATCCCTTTACCATTGTTTTTGCCGACCAGCAGAACGCTTATGTTGCCTATAACGACGAGATAAAAATAATCACTCAAGCGTTACAACCCGGCTTGCAGGTTTTCAGCAGCGCGGCGGAGTTTGATCTCAATTCGGCCAAAGCCGAGCGCGCCCACGAACGCTTCGCCAGCTTGATGAATCCGCTGAGCGAGATCAGTAAGCAGCCAAGAGAATGGTTGCCGGCGTTGCAAAATATTCTCAGCGATCATTCGCTGAGCGCCGGCTCGGACAATCCCGGCGACGCCATCTGCGTGCATCGGGAAGCTTCCGGGACGGTTTCGGCGAGTGTAATGTTTTTAGTGCAAAGCGAATCGCGCTTTGAAACCTTCTTTTGCTCCGGCGCGCCATGTCAAAATGTTTTCAATGACGCTCTTACCCTTCACCTCTCATGACTGAGATTGATAAACCTAAACAAGCCGCCACCGTCATTCTGCTTCGGCACACGGAAGCGCGCGGGTTTGAAGTGTTTCTTACGCGCCGTCCCGACGGCCTGCCAATCTTGGGCGGGATGTACTGCTATCCCGGCGGCACAGTGACGAAAGCCGATTTCACTCCGCGCATGATCGAACGCTCTACCGGCCTGACAGCGAAGCAGGCGCAGACAATTCTCGGCGCGCATTACAGTCCTGGCGAAGCGATCGGTCTGTGGATCACCGGTGTCAGAGAAGTGTTTGAAGAAGTCGGCGTGCTCTTAGCCGCGGAACCATCCGGTGCGCAGTTGAAACTCGATACCAATCGCGCCGCACGGTTGGTAGAGAAACACGCCGCGTTATTGAATAAGTCGACGAGCTTTGTCGAACTACTGGAAAGCGAGAAGCTGGTCTGCGATCTTGCCGCCTTGGCGCATTTTTCCTACTGGCAGACGCCGTCTCAGTTCGCGATGCGTTTCGACACCCGCTTTTTCATCGCTGCCTTGCCAGCAGGCCAAACCCCACTCGCGACCTCCTACGAAGTCGCCCATAGCCTCTGGCTCACACCCGACCATGCGCTGCAGATGTTTGGCCGCGGCGAGCTGCGGGTGATTTTTCCGACTTTCGCCGCGCTAAGAACGCTGGCCGATTTTGAAACCCTCGAAAACGTTCTGCGCGAGTTCGGCGTGGGTCGATAATCGGAGAAGAAGACTCACCACGAAGGACATGAAGGATTCGGACAAAGATATTCCTCTCGCAAAGGCGCAAAGATGCCAAGTAAGTAGCGCGGGTTTTCTAACCCGCGAAATGAAATTCGCGGACAGGAATGTCCGCGCTCCATTACGAGACGGAAATTCGAGTACTGCTTACTTGTCAAAGCACCCACAGTTCCCGATAGCGAACTGCCGCCACATCTTCGTACGCCACTGGTCCGGATAGCTGCCCAACGGTTTGGGCAAAGCGGTTCATCTTTAGGACCATTTCT
>JAERMN010000639.1 GCA_016844625.1 Deltaproteobacteria bacterium | reverse complement strand
CACCTCACAGTCAGTACATTGATCAATCATGTCTGGACCACCTCCTTTCCCTGCTGGAAATTAGTTTACGAAAGTGATTTCGCGCTGTCAACGAAAAAATTGCCAATGTAAAAAAAATGTCGACGCAATTTTTTTGTGATCCCGTCGTTCCCATCGCGCGGCGAATATTGCTAGCCCGGATTATTCATGCTACGCGGAAACCTGACGACACTCTGTTGATCGAGGTGTGACCTTGCATCCTCGCTGACGCTCGGAATTTCAAATCGCAGATTTCACATTTCATATTTGGAATTTGAGATTTGCCGTTTGCAATCCCAAAGGGCACGCCTTCGTTCCGGAAGGGTTGCAACTCGATCGCAGTCTTACCGCGAATAATCCGGGCTAGTATCGGCGCCATGATTCTCGGCTTGATGCTAATCGTCGATTCGGATCGGCATCCCCGGCAAGCTGATGGACTTCGCGCCGTTCTTCGTTGGCGCAAAGACGGGAATCTATCGCAGCGAAGGGCTCGAGCCGCAGTTCATCGTTATGCGCAGCGGCATCATCTTTCCGGCTCTGCTCGCCGGCGAGCTCGACTACACGACGCTCTATCAGTCGGCAATCCGCTCCGCCGTCAGCGGCCTGCCGGTGCGGGTGATCGCGACGCTCATCACCAAGCAGAGTTTTTTCTTATTCACTCAACGAGAAATTCGCCGCGTCCAAGATCTCAAAGGCAAACGTATCGCGATCTCGAACTTCGCCAGCTCCACCGACAGTCGCGCGCGCGCCGCACTCAAGCACCATGGCCTGGAACCGATGCGCGACGTGACGCTGATCGCCATGGGCGACACGGGGGTGCGTTTTCAAGCGCTGGCTCCGGCGCCATCGAAGCGGCGATACTGACCCCGCCGTACACGGTGATGGCCGAGCAAAGAGGTTTGCACAACTTGGTCTGGCTCGGCGATCTGCTCGGCGATGTGCCGTCGACTGGCTTGAGCACGAGCCTAAGAAAGTTGAAGGAGAATCCCGATCAAGTCCAGCGCATGCTGCGCGCCAGCATTCGCAGCATGATCTACACCCACGAGCACAAGCAAGAGGCGCTGCCGATTTTGGCGAAAGAATTTCCCGGCATGGAGCGAAACACCCTCGCCGGCACCGTGGATTTTTATCTCAAAGCGATGAGCCCCGATGGCCGGGTGAGCGAGTCGATCGTTTACGATTTGATCAGCGAACAAAAGGCACTGGTCAACGTAAAAACCGAAGTGCCACTCAGCCAGGTCGCCGACTTCAGACCGCTCCAGCGGGTGGTGAAGGAACTGAACATCGCGAAGTAAGCCGCCGCTTCGAGCACGACGATCGCTTAGTCACATTTGTTGTTGACCACGCTGCAAGCAGCGTGGTCAACAACAAATGGATACAAAACGGAGGTTGTGACAGCAGAGCGGACAGGACGCCGCGCTTTTGAGAATCGTCGCCTTGCAGCGGGGACAAGTACCTGACTCGCCCGGCGCCGATGCGCCGGCGATTTTCATCCAGCAGCTCCAGTTTTTTCTTTTTCGTGCGCTTGGCCGTTGAACTTGGCGGCTTCGGCAGCGCTCCAACCAAACTCGACATGGCCACGCATGCGCGATCCCGCCGCCACGGTCAGCGTCGCAGCCTTGAGATCGCCGATCAGTTGGCCGCCTTCCAAAAGCTTCACCTGCCCGCCAGCCACGACGTTGCCATCGAGTTCGCCGCCGATGGTTACGTTGGCGGCGTCAACTTTGGCGGTAACATGAGCACCCTTCTCAATACTCAAATCGCCTTTGATATGAATGTCGCCTTTGAATTTGCCGGCGATAAGTATGTCGGCGTCGCCTTCAATTTTTCCTTCGATGGTCACTCCCGGGCCGAATACCGAGTTTCGGCGATCCCGCGCCGGGTTTTCCTTTGGCGTCACAATCGCTGTGACCGGTGCCGATGTTATTGGCGCGGTAGTCGGTATCGGTTGCACCGTTTGGGTTTTGTCATTACCCGCCTCTTGCGCAGTTTGATTCCACAATGCCATCGACAATTCCTCCTGCCTAAATTTTTTGTTGACCACGCTGCTCGCAGCGTGGAACCATTAAATGGAGTTTCCAAAGGGGGCGAGCATCCCCATTGTTCCATTTAGTTCTGGGGCGGGTCAATCCCCCCCTCGGGGCCGCGAAGCGGCTTCGTTTATTGATCTTCGGGCGTTCCTCACGGGAGCATTATTCGGATCGAAACAGAGAGCATTTCAGCAAGGGCAATGCCAGATATGATTCGGAACGGTGAAATGCTGGATAAATGCGGTCAATTCATCGCTTGCGCCATATTTGTCAACAAAAGCAGACGCCCGTTCTGACGTAAACCGCCGAATATCGATGGATTCAATCTCGAACTTCGCCATCTCGCGCTGGAATCACCTTCACTGTCCGCAAAAGACTGCACTCAAACCGAAGGTGATTACCGACACGGCCTCAATGGAGCAGACGAATTCGATCTAAATTGTCTCCGCCAGATAGTACCCGCCCGTGCTCGGCTTCGATTGCCAACCTTCCACGGCATTACGAAAGCGCGTGTGCGGCGGCGTACCGCGCCAGCGTTGGTGCTGTGCTTTGCTTTCCCACTCAAGCACCACCAAGACGCTGGACGGATCGTCTTCGCTGCAGAGAATCAGACCATTCTTACAGCCCGCCTGTTTGATCTCTTGAATAGCTTGCTGGTACATCTTGACGTAGTCATCGCGCTTTTCCGCCGGCACGGTTTGGAATCGCACTTCGTAAGTTGCAGCCATT
>JAERMN010000165.1 GCA_016844625.1 Deltaproteobacteria bacterium | reverse complement strand
GCGCCGCATGGTCTCAATGATAATCGCCAGGGCGAATTCGCCGCGGCCGGTGACTTGAAAGGCGTCCGGTTGGGCGGTTTCCTCGACGCGCAGACTGACATTGCGGCGCTGTTCGAAAAACAATCGTTCGCGCAGCTTGCGCGAGGTTACGTGTTCGCCTTCGCGGCCGGACCAGGGAGAATTGTTGGCGCAGAAAAGCATGGCGATGGTCGGCTCGTCGATGCGCAACGGTGGCAGCGGCTGCGGCCTTTCGCGGTCGCTAATGGTATCGCCGATGCCGATGTCCTCGATGCCGGCCACCGCGGCGATGTCGCCGGCTTGCACCGATGCGACTTCGACACGTTTGAGCCCTTGCCAGCCATAGACTTGGGTGATCTTGACCAGTTGCTGGCTGCCGTCGACTCGGCAGAGCATGTATTGTCCCGGCGCGAGAGTGCCGTTCTTAACTCGGCCGACCGCCAGCCGGCCGACGTAGTCGTTGTAATCGAGGTTGTTGGCTTGGAATTGCGTCGGCATCGCCGGGTCATAGCTTGGGCTCGGCAGGGTTTCGACGATCAGGTCGAACATCGGTTTAAGATTTTCACCGGGCTGTTTGAGATCGAGTGTCGCCGTACCGGCGCGGGCGTTGGTATAGACGACCGGAAAATCGAGCTGGTCTTCGCTGGCGTCGAGATCGATGAACAGATCGTAGATTTCATCGAGCACCACTGAAATGCGCGCATCGGGGCGGTCGATCTTATTGATACAGACGATTGGCGTGAGCTTCGCTTCAAGCGCTTTTTTCAATACGAAGCGAGTTTGCGGCAACGGTCCTTCCGAGGCGTCGACCAGCAGCATAACGCCATCGACCATCGCTAACGTGCGTTCCACTTCGCCGCCGAAGTCGGCGTGGCCTGGGGTGTCGACGATATTGATCTTGATGTTGCTGTAATGGATCGAGGTGTTTTTCGCCATGATCGTGATGCCGCGCTCACGCTCGAGATCCATGGAGTCCATGACGCGCTCGGCGACCAGCTCGTTGGCGCGGAAAATGCCGCTTTGGTGCAGCAGTCCGTCGACCAAAGTGGTTTTGCCGTGATCGACGTGGGCGATGATTGCGATGTTGCGCAGATCTTCGCGGCGAGTGAGTTGAGCTTGAGTCATGACCAAGTGTTATTAAAGTTCGCTCCGCCGAAGTCAAGTGAGCGGCGAAAAGTCTCGCAATTCTAAGCCGTTGGAATTCGTTACCTTGCGATTGCCGAAGCCGTAGAGTATTTTCTAGGTTAACCCTGCCTCGTGAAGCGGGAACAATATTATGGGATTTCCAAAGGGGGCGGGCATCCCCTTTGCAAAATTTTAATCAGCGGCGGGGTTAAATCCCCGCCCGCGAAGTGGTTTGGTTTAATTAAAAATCACATGGGGCGGTTGTGGCACTACTTAGGGCGCTATCGGCGCCAATACCTGGTCGGCGGCGTGTGCTTATTCGGCACGGCGACCCTCGTCATGTGGATCCCTTGGTGGACCCGCGAGGTCGTGCGCATCATCGAACAGGGCGGTTCGATGCGCGACGTGACCTTCTACGCCGTGTTGATCATCGCCGCCGCGTTGTTGCAGGGCGTGGTGCGCACCTATTCGCGGGCGCTGATTTTTAATGCCGGGCGCGACGTCGAGTACGATCTGCGCAACGATCTGTTCAGCCATCTGGAAAAACTGCCGCTCTCTTTCTACCAGTCGCGCCGCACCGGCGATCTCATGTCGCGGGTGATCAACGATATCTCCGCGGTGCGAGTCATGCTCGGTCCTGGCGTGCTCAACTTTGTCAACGCGCCGCTTTATTACGTCTACGCCGTGGCGCTGATGCTATCGATGGACATGCGCATGACCTTGGCCGCGCTGGCGCCGTTTCCGCTGCTGATGTACGTGGCGCGCAAGTTTCGCGGCAGAATAATGAATAGCTCACTACAAGTGCAGCAGCAGATGTCGGTGCTGAGCAGCCACGTGCAGGAGAATTTGAGCGGCATGCACGTGGTCAAAGCCTACTCCCAGGAAGAATTTCAAACCCAGCAGTTCATCGGCTTCAACAAAGACTACGAAGTCAAAAGCATGGAGATGGCCAAGCTGCGCGGCATCGTCAATCCGGTGATGCAGGGCATTAATGGGCTTACCGTGCTGATCGTCATCTGGTACGGCGGCGTGCGCGTCGTGCGCGGCGATTTGCTGGTCGCCGACATCGTCGCTTTCATCGCTTACTTGAACGTATTGGCTTGGCCGACCGCGGCGTTTGGCTGGATGCTGTCGCTGGTCGAGCGCGGCCGGGCCGCGATGCGCCGCTTGGAAGAGATTTTAGAAACCAAACCGGAGATCGCCAGCCAAACCGCGCCGCTCGCCAGCCATGGACTTCAACAAGGCATCGAATTCCGCAATGTCTCGTTCGCTTACGATCGGCGCAGAAATGGCCAAGGCGCTCTCGAAGGCGTTAGTTTTAAGTTGCCGGTCGGGAAGTCCGTCGGACTCGTCGGCCGCATCGGTTCGGGCAAGAGCACGGTGGCTCAATTGGTACCGCGGCTCTTCGATGTCTCGTCTGGAGAGATTCTTCTCGACGGTCAGAACATCAGCCAACTTTCTCTCTCGGAACTGCGCCGCATGATGGGCTACGTGCCCCAGGAGCCGTTTCTGTTCTCGACTACGCTCAGACGCAATCTCGCCTTGGGCCGCGCAGAGTACACTGAAGAAGAGCTTAATCGCGCGGTCAAGATCGCCAGGCTCGACCGCGATCTGGAAATATTCCCTCAAGGTCTCGAAACCATGGTCGGCGAGCGCGGTGTTACCTTGTCCGGCGGCCAGAAACAACGCGCGACGTTGGCGCGCGCGCTGATCATGGACCCGCCGGTGTTGGTGTTGGACGATTGTCTTTCCAGCGTCGATGCCCAGACCGAAGCGGAGATTCTCCAGGGCCTGCGCTCGATTCTCAAAGAAAAAACCTGCCTGATTATTTCTCACCGCATCTCCGCGGTCAAAGAAGCGGACGAAATTCTCGTACTAGAAGAAGGCAGGATCATCGAGCGCGGCGATCACGAAGAGCTAGTGCGCCAGGGCGGCGTCTATGCCGAACTTTATCAGCAGCAACGGCTGAGCGAGGAGCTCGAAAATATCTGATGGCGGCGCAAGCGGCAGAGCAAGAAGAAGTTCTCGGCAAAGCCTACGATCTCCGCCTGATCAAACGCTTGTGGAAGTTTATCATTCCCTACAAGCGGTTGTTCTTTTGCACCATGCTGCTGCTGCCGTTGCAGCAGGCCTTCGGCTTGGCGCAGCCTTATCTGATGAAGATCGGCATCGATCAATACATCGCCGGCAAGGATCTCTGGGGCTTGCAAAACGTCATGCTGCTGTTTCTGCTGGCGCTGATCGGTGAAACCGTGGCCGCGTTCGCGCACCATTACTTTTCCATGTTGGTCGCGCAGCGCTGTCTCACCGATATGCGCGTGGCGATATTCGCCCATGTGCAGAAGCTGCCGTTGAGTTATTTCGACCGCAATCCGGTCGGCCGTCTGGTGACGCGCATGACCACCGACGTCGACGTGCTGCAAGAAATGTTTTCTTCCGGCGTGCTGACTCTATTGTCCGACTTCATCATGGTCGCCTGGATCGTTGGCATCATGTTCTATCTCCATCCCGGTTTGGCGCTGGTGTCGCTGGCGTTGATCCCGCCGATGGCGTTCGCGATTAACTTCTTTCGCGTCAAGGCGCGGCAGAATTATCGCCAGATCCGTGAGCGCATCGCGCGGGTAAATGCCTATCTAGGCGAAGCGATCTCCGGCATGGCTGTCATTCAACTTTTCTCCCGCGAGCAAAAAACCTACCGTGAGTTCGAAGCGCTCAACGCCGACCATCGCGACGCTTATCATCTGTCGAACACCTACGAAGCAGCGCTCTATTCGATGGTCGAAGCGGCCGGCTCGGTAAGCCTCGGGCTTCTGCTCTGGTACGGCGGCGGCGAGGTGCTGCACGGTGTCATCGGTATCGGCACGGTGGTGGCGTTCAAAGAGTATATTCATCGATTTTTTGTGCCGCTGCGCGACTTCAGCCAGAAATACGCGGTCATGCAGTCGGCGATGGCTTCGGCGGAAAGAATCTTCCAGCTGCTCGACACGCCGGCGGATATTCAAAATGGCAAAAACGCCGTCGTGCCCAAACCGTTTCGCGGCGAAGTGGTGTTCGACAATGTCTGGTTTGAATACAAAGCCGGCGATCCGGTGTTGAAAGGCGTGTCGTTTCGCATCGCGCCTGGCGAGAAGATCGCGGTCGTCGGCGCCACCGGTTCCGGCAAAACGACGACGATCAAATTGCTCAATCGCTTCTACGACATTCAAAAAGGCTCGGTGAAAGTCAGCGGTGTCGACGTGCGCGAATGGGACTTAAAAGCGCTGCGCCAGCATATCGGCGTCGTCTTGCAGGATGTGTTTCTTTTCTCCGGCGACGTGCGCGGCAATCTGGCCCTGGGCGATCCGGCCGTGACGATGGCGCGTATCGAAAAAGCGGCCGAGGTGGCCAACGCGGCAAGATTTATTCGCCAACTGCCCGACGGCTATCACGCTTCAGTGCGCGAGCGCGGCAGTAACTTTTCCGGCGGCCAGCGCCAGCTTTTATCTCTCGCGCGGGTTTTGGTTTTCCAGCCGGAAATCCTCGTCATGGACGAGGCGACCTCGAGCGTCGACACCGAGACCGAGGCGTTGATCCAAGATGCGCTGGAAAAAGTCATGCGCGACAGAACTTGTCTGATGATCGCGCACCGGCTTTCGACCATTCGCAACGCCGACCGCATCATCGTGCTGCACCACGGCGAGGTGCGCGAGATCGGTTCCCACGCCGAGCTGATGGAAAAGCAGGGAATCTATTACCGGCTGTATCAATTGCAGTACGAGCGCGAGGAACTAAAGCTCACGCCGCCAGTGAGCCTAGCCAAGGTCGATGCCTAACGGCGCCGGTCGAAGAATTCCGCTACGCCTACTCGGTTTCGTTCGTCTAATCCAAGTGCGACCGCGCCCATTGCTCTGGCTGAGTTTGATAGGAATAGCCCTCGGATCGATTTTGTCCGGCTGTTCGCCGATCTACGTTCTGCGCGCCGCCTATGAAGAGGGAAAAATTCTCTGGCGGCGCCAGCCGATCGTCGATTATGTGCAGAATCCGGAGGTCCAACTCGATACCCAAGAGAAGCTAAAAACCGTCTTGGCGGTGCGCGAATATGCGCGCACCGTGCTCAAGCTCAATGTCGGCGGCAGCTATGCGAGCTATTCCTACGTCGACCGGCCCGATCTGACGCATATTGTCGTCGCCGCGCCGAAAACCGAGCTCCGGCCCTACACTTGGTGGTTTTTGATCGTCGGCAGCGTGCCGTACAAAGGTTTTTTCGAAAAAGCCGACGCCGAGCAGGAGGCCGAGAGACTAAAAGCCGAAGGCTATGACACCAACATTCGCACTTCGGCTGCGTTCAGCACGCTCGGCTGGTTCGACGATCCGTTACTCTCTCACTTGCTGCGCTACGATAAAGTGGTGCTCAGCGAAATTGTTTTTCACGAGCTGTTTCACCAAACGCTCTACATCAAAGGCGCCGGCGCTTTTAACGAAAGCGTGGCCAACTTCATCGGCCATCGCGCCGCCATCGATTTTTTCCGTACGAAATCTGGCGACGACAGCATAGAGCATCGGCGCGCCGTCGACGGTTGGGCGGAGGAACGGGAGTTTGGCGGGTTTATCAGAGAGCTCGCGGGCACGCTCACTGAGCTTTACGGCCGGGATATTTCCAGAGACGATAAGCTGCGTTTGCGCGAAGAAGTTTTTAGCCGCGGCAAAGCGGAATGGGCGCGCCGGATCGCCGACCGGCCGCAGCACCGCCTTCGCAATTTCAGCCGCCAGCCGCTCAACAACGCCGTGCTGATGCACTATCTAGTGTATCTGCAAGATCTCGATCTGTTCGAGTCGTTGTATGAGTTGTCGGGACGAAGCTTGGGCAAGACTATTGAATTCTTGAAGGACGCGGGCGAGAGCGGCGGTGAGCCGTTTGATGCCGTGCGAGGATTTTTAGCCGCAGCTAAAGGCAATTAACTACGGCCTCACCACGAAAGGCACGAAAAACACGAAACTTCGGTCCGGCAATGTTCCTATTTTTTCGTGTCGTTCGTGTGTTTCGTGGTGGATCTTTTCATGATCCCTGACTTAGCCTGTCACTGCGATCTTGCTAAACCGCCGCAGCGCTTCGATGTGGGCGGACGCTGAATTCAGTCCGGCCTTCATGGTGTTGAAACTTATATGTGTGGCGCCGAGGGACTTCCAGTCTTGTAAATCCTTCGACCAAGCTTCGGGTGAGCCTCGGCCGAATGAGACTCGGCCTTCAATGCCAATTCCCTTAGGATCGCGGCCGGCTTCTTTTGCATAGCCGCGAACTTTCTCGATCAGCGCCCGGCACTTCTCATCTGGGTTCAAAAGGGGAAACCAGCCATCGCCGAGTTTTCCGAGCCGGCGCATAGCGCGTTCGTCGCTGCCGCCAAACCAAATTGGAATGGGCCGCTGAATCGGCAGCGGGTTGATGCCGGCATCGGTGATCTTGTGCCAACGGCCTTCGAACGTCACCAGCTCTTGAGTCCAGAGCTTGCGCAGGACTTCGATCTGCTCTTCCGACCGGCGGCCGCGATTCCTAAAATCTTCGCCGAGGGCTTCGTATTCCACCGGGTTCCAGCCGATGCCGATGCCGAAGCGTAAGCGGCCGCCGCTCAAGACATACGGTTTGGCGCTGGGGCAGGATGATGATGCCGGTGACCAATTCAATTTTTTTGGTTACCCCGGCCAGATAGCCGAACAGAACAAAGGGCTCATGGAACATGTCTAAATGGCTATAGGGCGGTTTCCAATTGGGGCGGCTCGCCGGATTGGCGCCGATGACATGGTCGTAGGCGAGAATATGCGCGAAACCGAGTTCCTCGGCAGCTTGGGCGTAGTCTTTGATTAAATATGGATCAGAGCCGATCTCAGTTTGCGGAAAAACCAGTCCAATTCGCATAGTTCACTCCTCCGGCTTTCAACTGGCCGATACTAAGTCATATTTGCCGGATTTTTGAAACGGGGGACTTGAATTTCGACCGGATCGTACGCAGATTCTCGCCAGGTAAATTCGCATCTTGACTTAACCCAATCGTTTCGTAGGATAGCTAACGTAGATGGAGGAAAAGCTATGAACGGTTTTCGCACGACAATTCTTCTGGCGGCTTTGACGGCGCTGGTGGTTTGGATCGGCCAGATGGTCGGCGGCCCCAATGGCGCGATCATGGCTTTGATCATGGCCGGCGCGATGAATTTCTTCAGCTATTGGTTTAGCGACAAGATCGTCCTTAAAATGTACGGCGGTCAAGAAATAACCGCGAACGACGATCCCGAACTCTATGGCCTAGTGCAGGAATTGGCGGCGAAGGGCGGTCTGCCCATGCCGAAGGTTTACGTGATTCCGGAAGACACGCCCAACGCTTTCGCGACGGGGCGCAACCCGGAGCACGCGGCGGTGGCCGTCACGCAAGGTATTCGGCGCATTCTCAACAAACGCGAGTTGGCCGGCGTGCTCGGGCACGAGCTGTCGCATGTGAAACACCGTGACATCCTAATCAGCAGCATCGCCGCGACGCTTGCCGGTGCGATCAGCTATATGGCTTACATGGCGCAGTGGGGCATGATGTTCGGTGGCGGCGGCCGTGATCGCGACGAAGGCGGCGGCGGCGGCGGCGGCAATATCTTCAGCTTACTGTTCATGATGATCGTCGCACCGCTGGCGGCGATGCTGATTCAGATGGCGGTGTCGCGTTCGCGTGAGTATCTGGCGGATGCCGGCGGCGCGAAGATTTCCGGCGATCCGTTGGCTTTGGCCAGCGCGCTACGTAAGCTGCACATGGGTGCGCAGAATATTCCTCTGCAAGTGAGCAACGCGACGCAAAATGCCACGGCGCATATGTTTATCGTCAGCCCGCTCAGCGGCGGTGGCTTGGCGTCGCTGTTCAGCACGCATCCAGCGATGGAAGAGCGCGTTGCCCGCCTTGAGGCGATGGCGAAAGACTTGAGCTACATGCGGAGTTAAACCGCGCCGTACCCAGCGTTCATTCCTGTAGGGGCGACCGGCCGGTCGCCCCTACGATTGTTTCCAACCATTGAGAACGGCAAGTGAAAACGGGTCAAGTCTGGAGTTGAGTAACTCTATACGAACTCAACGTTCGACAGGATCGACGCTGATTCCGAAACGGCGTCAACTGTGAACTTCAGATGTGACCCCTCAATCAATCCCCACCAATCTGCTCCAGGGACACCCTTGATTCGCCTGGGAAAGCCGCCCAGGAACGCGACCACGCGCAACGGTTCTTTCGATGCGCCGAAGTGGCCGTGGAACCAGCCGGGGTCGCCGGGGGCGGCGCTGACTATGCAAAGGCTTCATCGGAGAGGTCGTGGGGATTAAAGCAATGGCGATCGGGGACACCTCCGGTCCGAATACGCCCGAAGAAAATCTTATCATTTATGTATGCAAGTGAATGCGCTGGTCGCCTTTTTCCAAGATGAGGTTGTAGCCGCATTCCTGCATGATGCTGATAAAGTTTCCAACCTTCACGTCCTTTTGCTGGCCCTTGCGGATTTTTTGAATCACGGACGGGGAGAGGTTTGCCGCTTTCGCTAATCTCCGAACCGAGATTTCATCTTCTTCCATCACGGCGCAAAGCAGCTCTGAGAGAAGAAGCTCGTTATATTCCTTCTCAAAGGTTTCCCGGAATTCCGGGTTGTGCATTTCGCGCTCGAATGTCGATTTTTTTCTAGCCATCGTAGTAAGTTCCTTTTTTAAAGCGTTCTAAGAAATCCCGCATATGCCGCAAGGCTCTGTCTTTTTCGTTGGCGGGCAGCTTGTCCTGCTTTTTGACGAAGGCGTTCGTTATAATGATTTTCCCACCCTCGAAGAAAAAACAAAGAAATCTGTCCGGCTGCGGTTTAAAAGCAAATATTTTATCGCCTTCGTTCCTGAATTTCTCTTTGTTAAGTATCTTCCCTTCATCGCCGATCAATTTCACAAGGTTGAGCAATTTAATCCGCTGTTTTTTGTCCAGTTCCAGGTAGTAGTTTAAAGGCTGACTCTTGCCGTCGGCATCGTAATACCATTCGACGGTAAACGCTCGGCCTTCATAAACGATATATTCTCGATCTTTCATATGTGTACCACTTTAATAGTACATTTTCAAGGAAGGCTACAGACATTCTAACATAACAATCTTTACAATCACGTTGGCGAAAATATCCTTCTAAACCTGAGAAAGATTTTGCGCTATCCGTTGTTGGTCAATCATGTTGGCGATGTTTTCACATCCGCCGTCGGCGACCATTGACGGAAGGTGAGTCTTGCGGGGTGAGCGCCATTGAGCGCCGGCTGAGCGCCGGGTCGGACCCGCGCAACATATTGATCCGGCAATATAAGATCGCAGAATAGTGGTAGTCTAGGCACTTAGAGCAGTCTTTTTGCAGGTAAAACGAACGTTCTAAGAGACAGCGATGCCCCGCGCGAACCGCCATTTTCTACTCGGTCCGACTGGCACTTCACTCAGCACTACTACTAAATCAAATTTCTACTACGGGGTTGATTATGCCAGCGACAATGACGCTCTAACGCTGGACAACGCTACCTCCTGGGAGAAAATGCTGAAATTACTAAGACATATTGTGGTCCGACCCGGGGCCGGCCCAACAAAAAATTTGAGTTACGTGCGCGCGTAACGCAATACTACGGGCGACCCTCAGTTGCCCTCACTGTTTGTTCAATCCAGGCCGAGATGTCCGCGAGGCTTCTCGGCCTGATTTCATGGCCCATCTCGTATTCGCGATAAGTTGGCGCCATTTTCATTTCCCGCAAACGTTCAACAGACTTTCGCGCTCGTTCGACTTCAATCGTCGGGTCTTGCTTGCCGTGGTGGACGAGGGTCGGCAGCGCTTGGACTTTGGCGCTGACGTTGAGCAGCGGCACCAGCTCGGGCGGCAGCCAGCTGCTGAGCGCGACCAGCGCGGCGAAGCGTTCCGGATTAGCCAGCGCTAAACTATAAGCCATCACGCCACCTTGGCTGAAACCGAGCACCAGCAATTTTTTCCTATCGATGGGGTAGCGATTAACGCAGTCGTCAAGCACGGATTGTAGCTGCTTTTGCGACGCTAGCATTCCTTGCACGTCCGGCGCGCCGCCCAAACTCATCGAATACCAGGCGTAGCCGACCTGGTCGGGGCTGATCTGTGTTGCCAATGGCGCCTGGGGACAGATGATCAAAAATTTTCCGCCGCAAAGATACGGCGCCAGGCTGAGCAGATCGAAGGCGTTGGCGCCGCGGCCGTGTAGAGTAAGAATCGTCGGATGCGGCCCGGCGCCGGGCGGTTGGTAAATCGTGTGGGCTAATTGCACTGTCGATCCTCCTCGTAAATGTCTTTCGCTCCTGACTAGTCGGTGATTCGTTCCAAATTCTTCACCCCCAGCCGTAGCGCGACAACGACCGTGACGATGGTGAGTGCTAACACGAGCAAAAGCGGCGGCGCGATCGTCCAAAACTCCGGCAGGGCGACTTTGCCGCGGCGCAAGGCTTGCATCGACAACTGGTAAATCGGCCAGGCTTCGATCATCACAGCGACGCCGATGAAGCCGATGCTGACGATCATCGACACTGCGCCACCGACACTGGTGGGAATTTCCGCGGCGTTCTCGTAATTGAAATTCGGATAGAGCGCGCCGAGGCCGACGCCGATAGCTGTGATGCCGAAGGTCATCAAGAAAACCGAGATGAGCGATAGGGTCATCATCCACGCCGGCACCTGAAGCAAAAGGTTGCTGAGGAAAATCAACAATTCGCCCAGGCAAAGGAGCGGAATGAAATTCAGCCAAAACTTGCTCCAGAGGAGCGAACGGAGCGCGATGGGCGCGGTTTGCAGCAGCCAAAACGCTTTGCCCTCCAGACTCACGGCCGGGAAAGCGAAGCGCATCGCGATGGCACTCAGGACGAAACCCGCAAGCGCCAAGTTGGCGAACGAGACGATGGTGCGGATAGTGCCGGCGGGCATCGGCGAGCGATCGAGCGGCAGGACTTTGAAATTGTAAAGATAGACGACGATCAGCGCGACCAAGAGAAATAGCTGCGACCACTGCGTGGTGTCGCGCAGGAATGTCTTGATGTCCTTCAGCATCAGCGCGCGAGTAATTTCCGGGAATGGCCGCGTCAGCCATTCCAAGAAATTATCGAGCCAAGCGAGCTTGCGCCGTCCTTGGCGCGACTCCTGCGCTTTGGACCAACCGTCGAGATAGACGGCGCCTGAGACCCAGCTGGTGGCGACCGGGAGAAACAGCGCATAGCTCGCCAGCAGCGCGAAGAAGAAGCCTTGCTCCGTGTCGCGCTTGAACAAAGTGCCGGCGAGGATTTCCGCTGACCAGCTGCTCGGCAAGAAGGACGATGACGGAGTTTCCATGGCACTGAGAAACTGCATGAAGCTGCCGAAGGACTCCGGCTGCACCAGCCGCTCCGGCTGGGAGAAGCGAAACAAGAAATACATAACGAGAAAGGCGAACAGGCCGATGAAAAAAAGAATGTCGCGAATACGCCGGGCGGGCAGGCAATAAACTAAGAGGTGAGTGATCAGGACGCCGATCGAGGCGGGAATGACCAGAAACAGCGGCAAAATAACGGCGACCCATAGATAAAGCGTGACGGCGCCGCCAAACACCGCGCCGTAGGCGGCGAAGATCGGCAAGCTGAAGAACAGCACCATCCAGGACGAATTCACCGTGGTGGCGATTAGCCGGGCGTAGAAAAATCCACTCGGTGCCACCGGCGTCGATTGCACCAAGTCGAGATCGCGGGCGAGAAAGAAGGTCGACAACGCGGCGACCAAGTTGCTGAACAGCAACATCGATAAGAACGTCAGCAAAATGATCAGCAAGAGCTGGTAGGCTAAAGCGGGACCGAGCTCGTAGACGGTTTCGAAGTAACGTAGCACACGGCGAATCAGCACAAAGGTGCCGAACCAAAAGGCGCCGGCGAGAACGCCGAGCAGCAATCGGCGGCGCCAAGAAGTTTGGCTGCGAAAAAAGCTATTCTTCCAAGTGAGCCAGAGCGGCGAGAGTAATAGGGCGACGGCGGTCATGGGTGCTCTCAGGGGTGAATCAAAATCCGAAATCCGAAGCACGAAATCCGAAACAAACGCAGTCAGAGAAATCTCAAACTCGGAAAATCCAAAACGCCGAATCCGATCCCTCCCGTTTGGAATATTGTACTTGTTTTGTATCTCGTGTTTTGAATTTGTTTCGAATTTCTGATTTCGTGCTTCGAATTTTTGCTACCCATGGTTTGTGGCGCTTTTTGCTCGCTCGAACGGAATCCACGATCACGAGCCCCGACTTTCCTGCCCCGCTTCGTGGGTCAGTTCGAGAAAGACGCTTTCGAGATTGCCATTGAGGCCGTTGCCGCGGCTGGCTTGGCGATGGATGTCCGCCATCGTGCCGCAGGCGATCAGCCGGCCTTTTTGTATGATGCCGATGCGGTGGCAGATTTCTTCGGCGACGCCGATGCTGTGGGTCGACAGAAACACCGTGGTGCCGTTGGCGGCGAGCGAGCGAAAGAGATCTTTGAGCGTGCGCGCGCCTTTGGGATCCATGCCGACCATCGGCTCGTCGACGATGAGAATGCGCGGTTCATGAATCAGCGCGGCGCAGACGACCAAGCGCTGTTTCATACCGTGAGAGTAACTTTCAACCAGCTCGTCCTGCCACGGTGTGAGCTCCAAGTGGCCCAGCAGCTCGGCGATTCGCGCTTCGAGCCGTTTGGTTTCGATACGGTGCAGTTTGCCAACAAAGGCCAAGAATTCGCTGCCGCTCAATTTCTCGTAAATAAATGGCCGGTCGGGAATGAAGCCCGAAATAGCTTTGGCTTTCTCCGGTTCCTTGATCACGTCATGTTCGCCGAGCAGAATCTGGCCGGAAGTGGGCTTGAGAATACCCATCATGGTGCGGATCGTCGTGGTCTTGCCGGCGCCGTTGGGGCCGAGAAAGCCGAAGATCTCGCCGGCGGAAACTTCGAGATTTAACTGGTCGACCGCGGCGAGTTTGCCGTAGTGTTT
>JAERMN010000164.1 GCA_016844625.1 Deltaproteobacteria bacterium | reverse complement strand
CCGTGATGCGTTGCGAGCGGGCTCGTGTCGGCCAGCTCCATCAGCTTTCTCGCCAACTGCTCCGTTAGGTCGTGGCGTTGATTCTGTGCTCGTGGGTCGTCCCACAGATTGTTCATTTCATGGGGATCGCTTGCCAAGTCATAGAGCTCGCCCCAGTCTGCGCCTTCGTAGAGCGTCAAGCGATACTGTTTGGTGATGAGACTGCGGGCGCGAAAGTTGTGGTTGAGTCCCATGTAACCGCGTCGCTGGTGTTCCTCGATGACCCATGAGTCGCGGCCGGTTTGATCGCCGTTTAACGCCTGTAGCAAGCTCATCCCTTGCATGCCGTTCGGTTCCGCCAGGCCGGCACGGTCGAGAATGGTGTTGGCAATGTCGAGGGTGCCGCATAAGCCGGCGTTGACCAATCCACCGGTTTCCCCATTCAGATCGCGCCAAATAAACGGCACGCGCACCAGACCGCGATAGTGCAGCGCGCCTTTTAACAATAATTGGTGGTCACCCATGAAATCGCCATGGTCGCTGGTAAATATCACCACCGTGTCTTGATCGAGCCGAAGTGTTTTCAGCCAGTCCAAGATGCTGCCAATGGCATCGTCGATCATCGTGATCATGCCGTAGGTAAGCGCGGTGGCTTCGCGCACTTCGCGCGCGGTGATGGCAAAGGTGCGTTGACCGTTCCGATTGGCTTGGTTGGCAGCGCGCTCGTCGTAGAGTTTCTGTAAGTGGGGCGCGATCGGCCGTTCAGCCGAATTGAAAGACGGCGGCAGAGTAATCTGCTCAGGGTCGTACATGTGCCAATATCGCCCTGGGGGCGTGAACGGGTGATGCGGATCGGGGAATGAGCATTGGATGAAAAATGGCTTCGACCGATCCGTGCGCGAGTAGTTTTCCAAATATTTGATCGTCCGCTCGGCAACGTAAGCGGTCGGATACGACTCTGCCGGTATCCGGGTGCGCCACGCTTGCGGCGCGATGTAATCATTCCCCGGCAATTGATTTTGTCGCCCACGCAAAGATTCAGCATTGGGATGGCGCGCGCTGAGCCATCTTTCATAGTGACCGACCACCTGATCGCCGTGGCCGACGGCGAGCTCGACGTGGCTGAAGCCGTAATAGGGCAATGCCAGTTCAAACTCCGGATGGTCGTGCCAGGTAGACCGCAACTCCTGATCGTAGCGTCCATGGTCTGGCCGGCTCAGGTCGGCTTCGCGTAAGTGAGCCGGCGGCTGAATCTTGTTAGGATCGGGCTCAGGCATGCCGATCGTCGGCGGGTTGCCGCTGATACTTTGCAGGTGGCATTTGCCGAACAACGCGGTGTCGTAGCCAGCGGCGCGCATAATTTCGACGAACGTCGTCGCGTAGAGCGACAGCGGAATGCCATTTTGTCGCGCGCCATGAAGTGACGGCATACGCCCGGTCATGAGCGTGGCCCGGTTCGGCATGCAGATCGGCGTGGCGACGTAGAAATTCTCAAAGCGCGTGCCGTTCTCGGCGATACGGTCGATGCTCGGCGTCTTGACGACTTTATTGCCGTAGCAGCCGAGATGATCGGCGCGATGCTGATCGGTGATGATCAAAAGAAAGTTTGGAGCCCTGGCCATGAAGCTTTCGCCTTTTCCGGAAAGCTTTAGCACACTCGGACCGACGATGTAATGTGGAAATCGCCTTTGCGAGGTCGCCCGCTCCTGTAGTAAAAGCGCGCTAGAGGAAGAATGGTATGATCGATTCCGCGGTAGTCATCCCAGTCTATCGCAGCCGCGAAGGCGAGCTTCACATCGTGATGATCTTGCGCAATCCCGGCGGCGTGCACGGCGGCCAGATCGCTTTCCCCGGCGGCAAACACGATCCCGCAGATGAGACGATGCTCGACACTGCGCTGCGCGAGCTGCGCGAGGAATTGGGCTTGATCGTGCCGCGCGAAGATATCCTCGCCGAGTTGCCCATGGAACAGACGCGCACGACCGGTTACCGCGTGTTTCCTTATGTGGCGCGGATCGCGGTTCCGGAGCAGTGGCAAATCGCCGAGCGCGAGATTGCAGAGCTCTTCGATGTCAAGCTCAGCGACCTCACACGCCCAGGCGCCCACGACAAGATGATCGACCGCTTTCCAACCTGGCAAAAAGCGGAACAGGTTTCATTCTATCAAATTGGCTCACACCGGCTTTGGGGATTGTCCTATCGAATCCTGCATCCCATTATTCCGCGTTTGGTCGCGGGGGAGTGGGATGTGTGAAGGCCGGAAAATGGCAAGCGGTAAGTGTGGACCCTTACGCTTGTGTGCGCGCGCTGGCGGGGCAACGAAGCACTGCAAGGTTACCAGCTAAAAGAGCATACGAAAAAGGCGACCAAGGGGTTTGAGTTTACAATTGGATTCGCCGGAGATCGGTGCGTTTCGCCAAGCAGTGCATCAGTGGCTGGCCGAAAACATGAAGGGCAGCGAACACCTGCGCTGGTCGAGGATCTGGTCGACCCGAGAAAATGCCGAAGCGTGTAAGTTTCGCCGCGAACTGGCGAGTGAGTTAGAAAAAGAAAGGTGGTTGTTTCCCACCTATTCCGTGAAATATGGCGGCGCCGACGAGACGGTTTAAGAAGATGAATCCACCACAAAGGGAACCAAGGTCACAAAGTAGCGGTCGATCAAGCCCATCCCCGGCGGGATTTCGGCGATTTAACCACAGCGAACGTAACGCCGTAAAGCCGCAATCGAAACCCGGAGGATCTCGCGCAACTACGCCAAGGCCGCGAAACAAGCTCGGCCGTTGCGAGATTATTTCAAACGGACCGTTGGCCCTCGTAGATTCAGATCCATTACGCCGCCCCAAAACTCTCGCTTGCCCGTCATCGCCTGAACATGACCGTCCCATTCCAAGGTGAAAGCGGTCAAACCTAGCTTCACCGCGGCGCGAATTTTATTCTGGGTTACGGCGTCGGTGGCGAGCAGGCGGATCGCATCAATTTGCCGGCTGCCGTGGCCCTCGTCTTGGGCGGCGTGCAGTTGATAGGTGGCCGCGGCGCGCGCTGAGAATCCGTAGTATCCGGTGAGCTCCCGATAAACTTTCTCCGAGATCTTTCCAGCGCCGCCGAGTTGGCTTTCGACGAAAGCGAGCATGGCGATACCTTCGAGCGCCGAGCGGCGCTGGCAGCAGCCTATGATCATCTCGATGGCCGCGAGTGTCCCCGGCGCCGGTTCGGCATTATCCGCCTGTTCGCGGGTGATGCCGCCTTCTTCGAGAAACTGAAGCATGATGTCGACATGAGTGCGCTTGCCGCCGAGCTCTTCCATGAAATTTTCCAGCACCGTTGCCATCACCGCGTATTGCTTCGCGGACACGGCGTTGATCGCCATGTGACCAAAAAAGATCGGATTGGTGCGCACGCGTAAATAATGTTGCACTTCGCCGAGAAGGATCTGTTCCTTGCTCCAACGATGCTTGATGATGCCATCGAACCAGGGATGGCGCTCCATCGGCACTTCGGCGGCGTAGCTCCAGAGCTCGTCGATAAATTGATCTGCTTTCATGTGCCAGCACCTACCGCAAGCCTAGGTGAATGTCCATCGCAAAGTTTCTGTTTTTTTTCTTAGCCGAGTGGACGCTTGGCTCGAAGCTTGGTAAAAACCACGGCAATGGAAAGTGCTTTCCCGCCATCGGCGAACTGCCCACTCTGCGAACAGTCCGGCGCGCCCCAGGTCTTTACGAGCCGCGACCGGATCCATTCCATTCCCGGCACCTTCGCGATTCACCACTGTGAATATTGCAGCGCTTATTTTATTCAACCCTGGCTTAGCGCTGCCGAATTGGCGCGGTACTATCCTGAAGAATATGGCCGCTATCGCCACGGCGACTCATTTAACAAGAAAAACTATCAAGGCTGGCAACGCTTCATACTAGAGCACTACTATGGCTATCCGGTTCGCGACGGCAGCGCTACCAACGGACTGAGGCGCGCGCTCGCCTGGGCTCTTTCGTTCTTCACTGCTAGAGAAGTCATTCCCTACCGCGGCTCGGGAAAAATTCTTGACGTCGGGTGCGGCGGCGGCGCCTACCTCTACCGCTTGCAGCAATGGGGCTGGGACGCTTACGGGGTCGAGCCGAGCGAGACCGGCGCCAAGCAGGCGCGCAGTCTAGGGCTCAATGTCGCTCACGGTATGGTAGAAGACGGGCGCTTTGAGAACGAGTTCTTCGATGTCATCCGCTTGAGCAACGTCGTCGAACATCTGCCCAAGCCCAAAGAAACCTTCCACGTGATTCGGCGCATTCTCAAACCTGAAGGACTTGTTTATCTAACCGTACCTAATACTCGAAGTCTGGTTTTTTGGCTGTTCGGCGCGAACTGGTACGCATTGGATGCGCCGCGCCATGTGATTTCTTACTCGCCCGAAAGTTTAACGAGGCTTGCTGAGGCTACTGGGTTTACGGTGGCTGCTCAGAACTTTTCAGGGGGGCCGTTTAATTTCGTCCGGAGCATAAAATATCTTCTTGAAGAAGACGGGGATAGGTTTCCGGCATGGATGGAAAAGATAAAATGGGACCGGAGCAAATTCATCCGCCGAGTGCTCAAGCCGCCATTGTTTGTCGTCGATGCTCTGGGTTACGGCGATTTCTTACACGCCACGTTGCGAAAGCGGCTTTAGAACCAACGTCTCGACTTGGGTTGTGGTCAAGTCAAAAGTCGATACGGTAAGCGAATGCCATTCCCAAGCGAACGCCGACCCAGCTGCACACGGCAACAATTACAAATGGGGAAATGCCCAGCGCCAGATCAATTATTGTCAGAGAACCTGGCGGCGTGATCAACACTCGGTCAAGTGCGCTCCATAGATTGCTCAGATAAAGGATGACAGCTCCGATGGTCAAGCCACCGACTAAACCGGCAGCGCATATGATCGCTTGGGTTAACGGAACAAGAACATGGACTACATGAAGTCTTTTTCTCCTCGCCATAACTATTCCCCCCGGCAGAACAGATGAGTTAACGGCGCACTTCTCCCAAGGTCACTGAGGGAGATAATGTAGGACAAACTCTGATAAGAAAACAAGCACAAAATGATCGGTGGCGGTGTCCCCAGCCTTGGACTGACCTTAACGTTACTGGGACGTCTTAACTCAACGCGACTTCGCCAGTTTGATGCGTCGAATTGGTAGGAAAAAAATCAGACGGATTCGACGTCCGGTCAAACGATTTTAGTCGCCGACGACATAGGCCAAGGCGAGGATCGGAATCCCAGGCATCGCTAGGAATCGTCGTGGTAAGAGGCCCGGACGGATAGATTGAGTTCCAACTAGAAAAATTTGGCGTCCCCGACGGGATTTGAACTTCAATCGACTGAAAACGCTGATGAAGCGGAACAGCCGGATGTCATTATCGAACGCGCTACCGGCACCCAGATGAACCAGTTAGAGCGGAGGATTAGACGGCTGGACGCGTTGGCAGGCAAGCGCGGGACGCTGCTTGTTTGGGGCGAACCGATGGTGTCATAATCATCCATGCCGTGAATCGGCGAATCTGAGTATTCTTCATCGGAGGTTGCAATGATCAGCGTAAACCTGGCGATCGTTACACTCGTGGGTATTATCGGTTTCGGTCTCCGCTTTGGCGCGCCGACGCCAGTCGCGGCTGTGGAAAGCGGCATCTGTAAGCAATGGCAGGTGCCTCCTTCGTTTATTGCTGGCCCAGGCGGGGCGGGGAGCGGCCAACAAGTGACGTTCCGACTGAAGCAAGATGGCTCGAAACTCGTCGGAAAGGCTTTCTACAAGACGACAAAAAAGATCGTTATTGGGAACGTCAGCGGCAGCCTCACGGGAAACACTTTCTCCGTCAGAGCGCTTTGGACCTATAGCGGGGTGAGCAGTATTGGCCGTTATACAGGCGTAATTACTCCGAGGGAGGGGGGCACCGTCGGGGACACGATGTATGGATTCATCTTCCAGGGCAGAACGTATGACGAGTACGTGAGCCCGCCCAAATTTGAGTTTTGGAACGCGTACCACTTTACGTGCCAGCTGCTGCCGCCTCAGTACATTGGAAAATTCGACGCCAAGGTTCCTAACGTTGTACTCATGCAGAAGCGCGCCCTCTATGCCGAGAACATCGACGAGCCGCTGGTGGCGCCAGCGGGTGCCGCTATCGATGTCCAATTAACGTTTCAGCAATGTCACAAACTCGTCAGCAGTCCTGGCTGTCCGGTGACGCCAAGTTTCGAGCAATGGGGTTACGATCCAGGAAGCCATCGGTTAGTTCATGCGGCGAGCGGCAAGTGCGTCAATATCTCGGGTGCGCGCCGTGATCCCGGCGCACCGATTATTCTTTATCCATGCTCTGGCGCTGCCAACGAGAAATGGACGGTGATCGCGCCGGCGGGCAAGTTAACCTGGACGGTCAAGAGCGATTTGAATGGCATGTGCCTGCACGCGATACCGGGCCGGCGCAGCTCTGGTCCCAACCAGAGAGTCGGGAATATGACGATCGCGACACTGGTGCAGATGCCTTGCGACGGCAGCGCGGCGCAGAGGTTTAGCAGCGTCGACAGCAATTGGGGCGCTCGCAATGGACCGCGCTGAATATTGCGGTATTTTCGTTGTACTCGTAGTGGGAAAATCCAACGAAGAATCGCGGGCGAAGCCGATGAGGTGGTAGCAAAAGGGACATCACCACAATCGATACGGTCGAGCTTGCGGTCCGACGCCCTGGGCACAAGCACAAGCGGCTTGGTCGAATTAAAATGAAACCGCGATCACATTTCTAAAAAGGACAGAGAGAGTCTCAACCGGGCAATCAACAATTAAGAGCCCCGGGTCGGACCATGCTATGTCTCAGTGCTTTCAACGTTTTCTTCCCAGGGGATAGTGTTG
This sequence comes from Deltaproteobacteria bacterium, assembly GCA_016844625.1. GTDB lineage: Bacteria > Desulfobacterota > Binatia > UBA9968 > UBA9968 > DP-20. The sequence goes on along the minus strand of JAERMN010000164.1, from coordinate 51 downwards.
TCCAGCATTAGCGCGTCATTTTTGATAGCAAAATCACCCCCGTAAGCTTCA